>JASFJQ010000051.1:0-9433 GCA_050121305.1 Chromatiaceae bacterium | reverse complement strand
ACCGTGGGGCTACTGAATATCGGCCAGGAAGAGATCAAGGGCAACGAGCAGGTTAAAGAGGCCCACGAGCTGCTTGCGAAAAGCGAGTTGAACTATGTCGGCTATGTCGAGGGTGACGACATCTACCTGCGCGACAATCTCGACATCGTTGTCACCGATGGCTTCGTCGGCAATGTGGCGCTCAAGAACACCGAAGGCGTCGCATCATTGTTCCGGCATCTCATGGCGGCGGAATTCAAGCGCAATCTCCTGACCCGGCTCGCCGGGCTCGCCGCGTTGCCGGTGCTGCGCGCACTGCGTCGTCGAATAGATCCGCGCCGCTACAATGGCGCCAGCCTGCTCGGCTTGCGCGGCATCGTCGTGAAGAGCCACGGCGGCGCCGATGCGCTGGCCTTTGAGAACGCCATCGCAATCGCCAAGAAAGAGGTGCTGGCAGACATAGCCGATCGAATTGAGCAGCGGGTAGGTCAGCAGTTGGATGTCTCGGTCAGCGCATGAAGATCTTTGCAAGGATCACCGGTACAGGCAGCTATCTGCCCGAGAAGGTGCTGACTAACAAGGATCTCGAGTCAATGGTGGAAACCAGCGATCAGTGGATCCGCGAGCGCACCGGGATTCTCAAGCGACACATCGCCGAAACCTATCAGACGACCTGCGACCTTGCGGAGCAGGCCGCGCGTCGCGCCATCGACGCGGCAGGCAAGCGACCGCAAGATATCGATTTGATTGTTCTGGCAACCACAACCCCAGATAAGATCTTTCCCAGCTCTGCGTGCCTGGTCCAACAACGACTGGACATCCATGGATGCGCGGCCTTCGACGTTCAGGCCGTCTGTACGGGCTTCATTTATGCGTTGAGCGTGGCGGAGAAGTTCGTCAAGACGGGCGCTGCGCGCTGTGCCCTGGTGATCGGTGCCGAGACCTTCTCCCGCATCGTGGATTGGACTGATCGTGACACTTGCGTCCTGTTCGGCGATGGTGCGGGCGCAGTGGTCATCGAGGCATCGGACGTGCCCGGCATACTTTCGTCGCATCTGCACGCAGACGGCGCCTACGAGACGCTGCTGCACGTCCCGGGTGGCGTTTCGCGTGGGTATGACATGCCAGATGCAGAAGGCGACCCGCATTACACCCAAATGCGTGGTAACGAGGTATTCAAGATGGCGGTCAACACGCTTGGACGCATTGTCGACGAGACACTACATGCCAACGACATGAAGAAATCCGATGTCGACTGGCTGGTACCGCACCAGGCCAATATCCGCATCATCAACGCGACGGCGCGCAAGCTCAATATGTCCATGGACAAGGTGGTAGTGACGGTAGACCAACACGGCAACACCTCGGCTGCTTCGGTGCCACTGGCCCTCGACACGGCGGTGCGTGATGGACGAATCCGGCCGGGCGAGGTGCTGCTGCTCGAGGCATTCGGCGGCGGTTTTACCTGGGGCTCTGTGTTGCTGAAATACTGAGAAGATCTCTGATGAGCAAAAGATTCGCTATTGTTTTTCCGGGCCAAGGCTCGCAAGCCGTTGGGATGCTGGCCGAACTTGCCAACGATCACCCGGTGGTTCGTAGGACATTCGAAGAAGGGTCGGATGCGCTGGGGGTCGATCTGTGGTCGCTCAGCCAGGATGGACCGAAAGAGCGACTTAACGAGACACAGAACACCCAGCCGGCGCTGCTGTGTGCCGGGATAGCGGTAAAGCGTGTGCTCGATGGAAGACTCGATCAACAACCGCTCGCGATGGCCGGCCACAGCCTTGGCGAATACACCGCGCTGGTCGCGGCAGGGGTGTTGGAGCTTGCCGACGCTGTGCGACTCGTTGCGGAGCGCGGCCGCCTCATGCAGGAAGCCGTGCCGGTAGGTCACGGCGCAATGGCGGCGATCCTTGGCCTGGATGACAGGCAAGTACGGGAGGTCTGCGAGCAAGCTGCACAGGGACAGGTCGTGGAGGCGGTGAACTTCAATTCGCCAGGCCAGGTCGTTGTCGCCGGCGATGCGCAGGCAGTAAACCGTGCGACCCAGGTGGCCAGGGCAGCGGGCGCGAAGCGCGCGCTGCTGCTCGACGTCAGCGTCCCTTCCCACTGTGCGCTGATGAGGCCAGCCGCGCAGCGACTTGCGCCGGCGCTGCAAGCCTTGGTGTTCCATGCGCCCAGCGCCCCGGTGCTACAGAATGTCAACGCTGCCGAGGCGGCGGATACCGAGGAGATCAGAGGCTTGCTGGTAGAACAATTGTTCAGCCCGGTCCGCTGGGTGGAGATCGTCCAAGCGTTCGCGCAACGCGGCGTCGAACTGGTTGTCGAGGCCGGTCCGGGTAAGGTCTTGACGGGGCTTGTCAGGCGAATCGACAAGTCGTTGCAGGCACTCGCCGTTGTTGATCCTGCGAGCCTCGACCACGCTGTGGAGGCCGTCAATGCTTGAAGGGAATATAGCGCTGGTTACCGGCGCCAGCCGCGGGATCGGTGCAGCCATCGCCGACCAGCTCGGGCAGCAGGGCGCGACGGTCGTTGGAACGGCGACCACCGATGCCGGCGCCGAGGCGATTTCGCGGCGCCTCTCGGAGGCAGGCATCAAAGGCCAGGGGATGCGACTGGATGTCAGCGACGATGCCTCGGTCGAGGCCGTCATCGCGGCGATTGGTGAGGCGTATGGGCCGGTCACGATTCTGATAAACAACGCCGGTATCACCCGCGACAATCTGCTGATGCGCATGAAGACCGATGAGTGGGACAAGGTCATCGACACCAACTTGAGTTCGGTATATCGGCTCTCCAAGGCCTGCCTGCGAGCGATGATGAAGGCGAGAACGGGACGAATAATCAATATTGCCTCAGTGGTAGGCACCAGCGGCAATCCCGGCCAGACCAACTATTCGGCGGCTAAAGCAGGCATGTTGGGTTTCACGAAGTCTCTCGCGCAAGAGGTAGGGTCACGGGGAATCACCGTCAATGCGGTGGCGCCGGGGTTTATCGACACCGACATGACCCGCGATCTGCCCGACGCGCAACGTGACACCCTGCTTCGGCACATCCCGCTCGGCCGCCTCGGCCGCCCTGAAGAGATAGCGTCCGTAGTCGCGTTTCTTGCATCGGATGCCGCGGCCTACATGACCGGCGAAACTATTCACGTAAATGGCGGCATGTACATGGCCTGATAACAGAATTTACCGCCATTTGCCTCAGTTTAAGGGATTTCTGAAATTGCGCCGCAGCGCTTTGAAGCAAAGGGCAAACTGAATACAATGTCGCGTCACCGCGTGGCGGCTTGATCACGTATTTCTGGAGGAATTGACAGAATGAGCACTATCGAAGAACGCGTAAAGAAGATCGTCGTGGAACAGCTGGGAGTCAAAGAAGAAGAAGTGGTGCCGGCGGCCTCTTTTGTCGACGATCTTGGCGCGGATTCGCTGGACACTGTTGAACTGGTAATGGCCCTCGAAGAGGAATTCGAAACCGAGATCCCCGACGAAGAGGCCGAGAAGATTACGACCGTCCAGCAGGCAATCGACTACGTAACCGCACACAGCTGATTTTGTCCGGATCGTTCCACCTTCGGCCATAGGTTCTGCACCTCAGGACCCTGGCCGTTCGGTCTTCAGAGTGTCCTTTCCAAAGGGGTCATCCCAGATGTCACAGAGAAGGGTTGTCGTCACGGGCCTCGGCCTGGTTGCGCCAGTGGGTCTTGACGTTGCCAGCGGCTGGGAAAGCATCGTTTCCGGACGAAGCGGTATTCAGCCAATCACGCATTTTGACGTCGCACCCTTCAGCGTTAGGTTCGGCGGCCCGATCTATGGCTTCGACGTCGAGCAGTACATCCCCAAGAAAGAGGCCCGCAAGATGGATGCCTTCATCCACTATGGCATCGCAGCAGGGGTCCAGGCGGTAACCGACAGCGGTATCGAAATCACCGAGGCAAACGCCAAGCGTATAGGGGTGGCGATTGGTTCCGGCATCGGTGGGTTGACCGGAATCGAGAACTCCTACGGCGCCTACCTCAGTGGCGGACCGCGTAAGATCTCACCGTTTTTCGTACCGGCGAACATCATCAATATGGTCGCCGGGAACCTGTCGATCTTATACGGGCTGAAGGGGCCGAACATCTCGATTGTCTCCGCCTGCAGCACCGGTGCGCACAACATCGGTGATGCAATGCGGATGATCCAGTACGGTACGGTCGACATGATGGTCGCCGGGGGCGCAGAGATGGCAACATCGCCGACCGGTCTGGGCGGTTTTGCGGCGGCGCGAGCGCTCTCGACGCGCAATGATGATCCACAGGCCGCGAGCCGACCGTGGGATCAAGAGCGTGACGGCTTTGTGCTGAGCGATGGCGCTGGTGTGTTGATGCTGGAGGAACTGGAGCACGCAAAGGCGCGTGGTGCTCGCATCTATGCGGAACTCGCCGGTTCGGCGATGAATTCCGACGCATATCACATGACCTCGCCGCCCCCGAATGGTGAAGGGGCTGCCGATTGCATGCGTCTGGCCCTGGCGGATGCGGGATTGAACATGGATCAGGTGGACTACATCAATGCACACGGCACGTCGACGCCGGCCGGCGATGTGGCAGAGACCATGGCGGTGAAGGCGGCGTTTGGTGATCATGCCCGTAGACTCGCGGTCAGCTCTACCAAATCGATGACCGGACACATGCTCGGGGCCGCTGGTGGTGCCGAGGCATTGTTTACGGTCCTGGCGATACGGGATCAAGTGATGCCGCCGACCATCAATCTCGACAATCCGGATGAGCAATGCGATCTGGATTATGTGCCGCATACCGCGCGCGAGGCCCGGATCGACACGGCTATCTCGAATTCATTCGGTTTCGGTGGAACCAACGGGACATTGGTTTTCCGTCGTTTTTCCGACTAAGCGTCGGTAAGCTCTCGGGTCGAGGCACGCGTTTTCATGCAAGGTGACGCGCTCGTCGATGGCTATGCAACGAATCCTGCCTGGCTCAACGAGCGGTCATGCCAGTTCGGTGATGGGCTTTTTGAAACGATCGCCATCGTAGATGGCGAACCCTGCCTATGGGATGCGCATATGGCGCGACTCAGCGAGGGTTGTCGACGACTGCGCCTGCCGCTTCCGGACTTCGTCCGACTTCGCGAGGAATGTCGCAAACTCTGCGCCGGTCGGTCGCGCGGCGTTCTCAAGCTTGTTTGGTCGGCGGGATCCTCAGAGCGGGGCTACCGCAGACCTGCGGAGCTTGTCCCACGGCGGATATTGCAAATCTCGGCCTGGCCGGAAGGGCACCAGCGTCGGCCCTGGGTCTTGCGTGTGTGTACGCATCGCCTGAGTGAGAATCCGGTACTCGCGCAGATCAAACATCTCAATCGTTTGGACCAGGTGATTGCGGGTAACGAGTGGCAGGGATCTGAGGTCGACGAAGGCCTGATGCTGGGCCAGGACGGCCGGGTGGTCTGCGGCACCAAGAGTAACCTCTTCATACAAAAGGCCAGCCGCCTGCGGACATCGGATGTCGACACTGCCGGGATCGCGGGCGTGGTTCGCGCAATCGTGCTCGATGCTGCGGCTGATGGGGATCGGCCAGTGGAGGTGGGCCGGATTTCGCTGGATGAGGTGCATGCAGCGGATGCAGTCTTTCTGACCAATTCGCTGGTTGGGGTGGTGCGCGTCGGGCGCCTCGAACAGACTGCCTATGACATGCAGGTCGAAGAGCACCCAGCGATGGTTGGCGCCCGGCGTCTGTGTCACCTTGCTGAGCCTGCAAGCCCGTCGCGATGAACAAGCTGCTGGGTCTCCTGGTAATCGTCGGCAGCCTGCTGCTGGGGTGGGCATGGATGGAGTACGAGGATTTTCGGCGGATGCCGTTGACGATCGCGCAAGGGAGCGTGATCTACGAGGTGCCTCGGGGCGCTACATTGGCCTCGGTCGCCGAGGATCTTCAGGCCGCTGGGATAATCAAGAAGGCGCAATATCTGCGGTGGTATGGGCAATACACGGGGCAAGCCAATCGGATTCGCGCCGGCGAATACCGGCTGACCACGGATCTGGTCCCCGATACCTTATTGGCGCTGCTGGTCTCGGGGCAATCGGTCAGCTATAGCCTTACGCTGCTCGAGGGGTGGAATATTCGGCAGGTCCGCGCCGCGGTCGCAGCACATGACGCATTGCAGCATACGCTGCATGGGGTCGATGATCAGGAACTAATGGATCGTCTGGGTCTGCCGGGCGCTCATCCGGAAGGGCGGTTCTTTCCCGACACTTATCATTTCGCCCGCGGCATGACGGATCTGGAGTTCTTGCGCCGCGCACAGCGCAAGATGGACGATGAACTGGCGGCGGCATGGGCGGAGAGGGCCGAGGACCTGCCGCTGGCGAATGCCTATGAGGCCCTGATTCTGGCGTCGATCATAGAGAAGGAGACCGGCCAGGCGGACGAAAGGGCGGAAATTGCCGGTGTCTTTGCGCGACGGCTGCGCAAGGGGATGAAGCTACAGACCGATCCCACCGTGATCTATGGCATGGGTGAGCGCTTCGATGGCAACCTTCGGCGCGCAGATCTGCGCGAAGACAACCCCTATAACACCTATTTCCATGCCGGTCTGCCGCCGACGCCCATCTGCATGCCAGGTCGCGATGCCCTGCGCGCTGCAGTCAACCCTGCACCCGGCAAGACGCTGTATTTTGTCTCGACGGGCGACGGATCCCATGTGTTTTCCGAGACCCTCGTCGAACACAACGCGGCGGTTCGCAAATACCAGCTGAAACAATGAGCAGACTGCCTTGTTTCATCACGGTCGAGGGCATCGAAGGGGCAGGCAAGACGAGCTGTCTGGGGCACATCGAGGAGCGTATTCGGTCGCACGGGCTAGCGTTATTGGTGACCCGTGAACCGGGCGGCACCCCGTTAGGCGAGGATCTGCGTGCACTGTTGCTGGGGCATGGTCACAGCAGTATGGCTCAGGACACAGAGCTCTTGTTAATGTTCGCCGCGCGTGCCGAGCATCTGGCTGCGCGAATTGAGCCCGCTCTGGCATCCGGCTCATGGGTGCTGTGTGATCGTTTCACCGACGCAACCTACGCGTATCAGGGTTACGGCCGCGGCATAGACCTGGCGAGGATAGCGGCCTTGGAAGACTGGGTGCAGGGTGCACGCCGACCGAATTTGACGCTGTTGCTGGATCTGCCCGTCGAACTTGGACTAAAGCGTGCCGGAACGCGCTCGTCGCCCGATCGTTTCGAGCGCGAGACCCTGGCATTTTTCGAACGTGTACGCAACGGTTACCTCGACTTGGCCGCGGCCATGCCGGAACGCTACCGGGTCATTGATGCCGCACAACCGTTGGCGAACGTCTTGCAGCAGGTCGGGGCTGAGATCGACAGCTTTCTCGACCTCAACGCATGAGCGGATCCGATACCCATCCTTGGCACGCCGAGCAATGGCGCCGCATCTCGGCCGCCCACGGGGCGCAGCGCCTCCCGCATGCCTTGCTGCTGACCGGGCCAGCGGGACTCGGCAAAGGCGATTTCGCCAGACGGCTCGCAGGTGCGCTGCTCTGCGTAAATCGGGACGACGGAGGTGATTCCTGTGGGGTCTGCGGCGCATGTCGACTGGTGCTGGCGGGCACGCATCCAGACCTCCATTTCATCCAGCCCGAGGGGCCCGGCGGGATGATCAAGATCGATGCAATCCGCACGCTGACGGCCAAGAGCGTCCTGGCGGCCCAGGATGGGGGATATCGGGTATTCGTCCTTGATCCCGCGGAGACGATGAATCGCGCGGCCGCCAATGCGCTACTGAAGACGCTCGAAGAACCTGCAAAGCGATCCATTCTGCTGTTGGTGAGTTCCCACCCCGATCGGCTTCCGGCGACTATTCGCAGTCGTTGCCAGATCGTCAGATTTCCGGTCCCGCCAGTGGGGCTGGTGCGCGACTGGCTGAGCCAGGCGGCGCCGCAAGAAGAACTCGATCAATTACTGGCAATCAGCGGCGGCGCCCCTCTGCGAGCCCTGCAGGCTCGAGAGCAGGGTTGGGGCGAAGAGGGCAGGGCCCTATGCCGGGAACTCAGCGCGTTGAAGCGACGTCAAGCCAATCCGGTACAAATTATTGAAGAATGGGAAAAACGGCCGCTAACCTCGGTACTCGACGGCCTCAAACGCTGCCTCACGGACCTGATCAGGCTGGCAAACGGGCTTTCGGGCGCGATGCTCTACCACCCTGCGCTGCGCGAAGATTTGCAAAGCCTGGGACAGGGCATAGAATTAAAGTCGCTTTATGGGTTCAACGACCAGCTTCTTGATGCGGATCGCGAGCTGTCGCACAACCTGAACGGACCGATGTTATACGAACATATCGCAAACCGCTGGTTAGAAATCACCCGCCCGGGAGGTCGCTGAGATGTCCGTGTCCAGTGTGCCGCGCGCACGTCAGGGGATCCTGTCGCTGACGATAAAGGACAAGAATGCCCTCTACGCGGCCTACATGCAGTTCGTAAAGAATGGCGGGCTGTTCATACCGACAACGAAGAAGTACAACATCGGCGACGAAGTCTTCATGCTGCTTAGCCTGATGGAAGAGGCCGAGCGTCTACCAGTGGCCGGGCGCATTATCTGGATAACGCCGGTCGGCGCCGAGGGTAACCGGGCCGCCGGGATCGGCGTACAGTTCAGCGATCAGGATGGCGGAATGGCCCGTAACAAAATCGAGGGCTATCTGGCCGGCGCATTGAAGTCGGAAAAACCGACACACACCATGTGACCCCATGCTGGTCGACTCGCACTGCCACCTCGACCGGGTGGACCTGTCACCTTATGGCGGTGATTTCTCGGAGCTAATGGCCGCAACGCGCGCAGCGGGTGTTTCGCACCTGCTGTGCGTCTCTATCGACCTAGAGTCATATCCGATGATGCTTGACCTGGTCGAGCCCTACCCCGAGGTGTCGGTCTCGGTCGGCGTCCATCCCAATGAGCGTGACCGGCGAGAGCCGGCGGTCGAAGAGCTGGTCGAGCTTGCAAGACATCCAAAGAACGTGGCCATTGGTGAGACTGGTCTCGACTACTTCCGGGCCGATGGCGACCTTGGTTGGCAGCGTGAACGTTTCCGCACCCACATCAGGGCCGCGCACGAGGCAAAAAAACCGTTGATCATTCACACGCGGGATGCGCGGGAGGACACGATCGCCATTTTGCGCGAAGAACAGGCGCAGGCGGTGGGCGGCGTAATGCACTGCTTTACCGAGACCTGGGAGATGGCGAAGGCAGCGCTCGAGCTCGATTTCTATATCTCGTTTTCCGGCATTGTGACCTTCAAGAACGCCGCGTCTCTGCGCGAGGTGGCGTCGCAAGTGCCAGATGATCGCATCTTGATCGAGACCGATTCGCCCTACCTGGCGCCCGTGCCCTTTCGGGGCAAGTCGAACGAACCCCGCTACGTCGACAAGGTGGCCGACACCATCGCGGGTCT
>JASFJQ010000050.1:0-9439 GCA_050121305.1 Chromatiaceae bacterium | reverse complement strand
GACCACGAAGCCCCCGGTCCGCTCGGCCAGCGTTGACCCAAGAGTTGGATCGGCGCCGCGACCGAGCGAGATCACCCAGAGCTCTATGCCGGCGTCTGCGGCCTTGCTGGCCAGCACCTCGACGGCCCAGCGCCGAAATGCCCGTTCCTTCTCTGGATCGCCGACGGTGATGGGCGCGGACTGTTGTAGCAGGATGACGCGACGCGCATCTGCGCCTGATTTCTGTGTCAGTTCGTAGATCGCGCGCTCCAGTCCGGCGGCGAGGTTGGCGTGTCCGGCCGCGAATCCCAACGTCTCTGTTGCGTCGACGATCTGTTTGCCGCCGCCGTCGGCCAATCGTGTCAGTGGAACCAGCGGTGTGGCCAGGTCGTCGAAGGCCATCAGACCAACGCGGGCGTCTGGTGCCAGGCTCGTTATCCACTCGTCGAGCAGCGCGACCAGCCGGCGTTCCGGATCGGCGGATCCAGTGGCCTGCGAATTGTCGAGCACCAGGACCAGATCAAGCGGCGCATCGACGGCTGCCACCGTTTGGCAGGGCCAGTAAGCCAACCATAACGAGAGCAGCGCTGACGCCGCCCGCGCCGTTTGTTTCGGAAGCAATGCGGCACCGCAAGCGATCATGGTCGCCACCCGCGTAAACAGCGCGTGGTCATCTCACACTGCGGTGCGTGCAAAGCGCGCTCAGACCGGTTCGTGGTCATGTCATCCATTTTTTGCCACCATCCTTTGAGTAATATAACAGCCTGGAGATAATGAAAGCCTTGCCTTTGTCTGATCAGCCGGAGCGGGCTCCCCTCAGGCCGGCGGGGGGCGGCGCGCGGCGCGTCCTGCGGCATGCGGTTGCGGCCGGGGCCGTCATGTTGCTTGTCGGTTGTGCCTCGGCGCCCGGCGAGGCATTCGACAGTCTGTTGCAGCGCCACGGTCTCGAGTCTGGGACCGTAGAGGGTGTCGGTTTCCGCCACCTGTATGTGCGCAAGGGGCGGCTAGATAAGGCATCGGAGCTGCGCGTTTACCTCGAAGGTGACGGCAGTCCCTGGATCCGCGGTCGCCGAGTCGCGCGCGATCCGACCTCGCGCAATCCGGTGGCCCTTCGATTGATGTTGCGTGATCCAGGCGATGCCCTGTACCTCGCGCGTCCCTGCTACCATCGCGTCGACGAATCCCCGCCCTGCCACCCGCGGCTGTGGACGAGCGCCCGATACGGGGAGGCCGTCGTCGAAAGCATGACGGTGGCGTTGCAGCGACTGCTCCGCGACGCCGATGCGCGCAGCCCTGTGACTCTCGTCGGCTACAGCGGGGGCGGTGTCTTGGGGATGCTCTTGGCGCGACGTCTGGACCGGGTCGAACGGGTCGTGACGGTAGCAGCAAACCTGGACACGGCGGCCTGGGTCCGGCTGCATGGCTACAGCCCTCTGGCCACATCTTTGAATCCTGCCGCCGGACCGCCGTTACGGGGTGATGTGAAGCAGCTACATCTGGCGGGTGGCGAAGATAGTACGGTGCCGCCCATGTTGATCGAGGGGGCCCTGCAGGCCGAGTCAAACGCCGCGCTCGCCGTGTTGGACAGTTTCGATCATCAATGTTGCTGGAGCGCCGTCTGGCCGACCGTGCTCAGCGCACTGCAGGGTTCTCGCGACATCTGTCGACAGCTCGAGCGGGATTTGCCCGAGACCCGGTGCGAGCGCGTGACCGGTCGCACCCACTGAGCAACCGGAGCGGACCGATGCAAGATCCCCTAACGAAAGATTGCAGCCTGGCGCCGTGAACATACCCGGCTTCGAAATCGGACGGGTGCTGGGCGAAGGCGGCATGGCCACCGTGTATTTGGCGCAACAGCTTTCGCTCGGCCGCCAAGTTGCACTGAAGGTGATGTCACCCGCGCTAATCGCCGCTGACGGCGGATTCTGCGAACGTTTCATCAACGAAGGCAAGATTATCGCCAAGTTGCGGCACCAGCACATCGTCACAATCTATGACATCGGCTGCGCCAACGATCGGGACTATTTTATGGCGATGGAGTACTGTCCGGGCGGGACACTGAAACAGTACATCCTCGATGGCAGGTCGCGGTCGCAGGCCCTGACGATTCTGCGGCAGATCGCGGCGGCACTGGGTTATGCACACGACCACGGTTTCATCCATCGCGACATCAAGCCTGGCAATGTGCTGTTCCGCGATGACGGGACCGCGGTGTTGTCTGACTTTGGTATCGCCAAGACGGTGGATGGAAGCACCCGGGTCACGCGCGAGGGCTGGGCCATCGGTACGCCGGAGTACATGAGTCCGGAGCAGGCGGCCGGCAAAGACTTGTCTCCAAGCTCCGACCTCTACAGCCTCGGCGTGGTGCTATACGAGACACTGACTGGCCAGAAGCCCTTCCGCGGTCCGGATGCCCTATCTACGGCGATGCAGCACGCCAATGCCCCTATCCCACACCTGCCAAGCGAATTCGTCTGGTTACAGCACGTGCTCGACGGCCTGCTGGCGAAAAACCCCCTGGAACGGTTTGCCTCGGCTGACGAATTGATCGCCGAGATCGACGCTGTCGAACGCGCCCGCCCGCAGCCACGTGACGAGGATGCCACCCGCATACTCGACCCTGGGGCCTTATCGGCGGCGCGCGAATCCGGACCGCATGAGCGCCGGGTCGCCCGGCGCAGGACCGCAAACCTCGGCCTGACGGCGCTGATCGTGGTGATCGTCGCAGTGGGTGCATGGTTCGCGCTCGAGGGTCTGCCGTTTTTCAGTGCCGACACGGGCGTGGAGAGGGTTGCTTCGCCGACTGACGCGCTGGTTCGGCCCGAGCCGCCACCGGCGTTACCGCCACAGGTGGCTGCGCGGATCGCTCGCCTGCTGGATGTGGCACAGATGCATATGGCCGTGGGTCGGCAGTGCGAGCCGCCGGGCAGCAGTGCTTATGAGGCCTACGCTCTCGTGGTAGAGATGGATCCACAAAACGCCGAGGCCCGCGCCGCCTTGCAGCGTCTTGAGGCCACTTGCGGTGCGGACTGAAGACAGGCTAGCGGCAGTAATTTAATCATCGGGCCGGTCGGTCCCGATTCGCTCTCCATGCGGTATATCCGACGATTCGAGGCCGGCGCATTCCGTGATTTCCTCGGCTCCTAGGGGGACGAACCGCATTTTTGGCTGCATTATGAAAAAAGGACCGCCATACTAGACCTGCTTGGGTCGAAACATTGAGTCGGCGAACAACCCGGAGGAAGGCTATGGCGAAGATCACCATTCACGATCTGCAACAGAACGAACAACTCGACCGCCAGGCAATGGCAAAGGTGTTCGGCGGCCGACCGGGCGAGCGTCCGGGTCCTGCTTTGGGGACCCAGCTGCTGCGGCAGCGGGCGGCCTCGGCTAGCCTGGTCCCGGCCATCTACGATCCGGCCTGGCGATTCGACGGGGGCTTTTGAGCCGCTCGACCACCGCCCTGCGCTGCGTGCACCCCGCCACAGCGGCATCTCGAACCGCTCGCGACGGAAAACAGTGAGATAGGAAGGCCAGGATCAAGCCCCATCAGCGACAGTCCGATCAGGTGCTGTCGTTGCCACAGCTGACCATATGCCGATAGCTCTCGAGGCGTTGGGGCGAGATGTCGCCGGCCTCCGCCGCGGCGCGAATGGCGCAGCCGGGTTCGGCGAGGTGGGCGCAGTTGTGAAAGCGACATTGGCCGATCAGCGGCAAAAACTCACGGAACCCGCGTTCCAGCTGCTCGCGCGTCAGCGGTCCGAGTCGAAAGCTGCGCACGCCGGGCGAATCGATGAGCTCGCCGCCGCTCTCGAGATCGTACAGTGTGGCCGCCGAGGTGGTATGTCGACCCAGCCCCGTGGCGTCTGAAAGGTCTCCCTCGGGCGCTGTTTCGCGCGGGATCAGGGCGTTGACCAGCGAAGATTTGCCTACGCCGGATTGGCCGACCAGTATGCTGGTGTGTCCTCGGAGCCGTTGCCGCAGTGGGTCGAGGCCGTGCGCGGTCTTGGCGCTGATCTGGGTGACGGGATAGCCGAGTGATTCATAGTGCGCAAATCGCGCGCGGAACGCGGCACGTCCGGCCTGGTCCTGCAGATCAGACTTGTTCAGGCAGATCAGCGCACTGATACCGATGCGTTCGGCGGCTACCAGGTACTGATCGATCAAATAGCCGGTAGGTTCGGGTTGCGGCGCCAGCACTACGACCAGCTGCGTGATGTTGGCGGCGATGGCCTTCTCTGCACCGGAGGCGCCGGGTCGGGTCAGTGCCGAGGTGCGTGGCTGCACGGCCACGACCACCCCTGCGTTGTCGCTGGTGAGCTGCCAAACGACATGATCACCGCAGACTACCTCGCCAAGGTTGGCGCGCAGCATGCCTCGCACGGCGCCGCCCTGCTGCGGCCGGATCAGCACATTGCGCCCATGGCGCACCACGATTCGGCCAGCCTGCTGGGTCGTCTCGGCAGGCGAGTCCAGGAGCTGCTCGACCGCCGCTTCCGCGCGTTGACGGCGTTTCTCCTGGATCCCCGCAATGCGCGCCTTTTGCCGTTCGCTGAGCCGACGGCGCGCCATACGTAATCAGTTATCGAACTTGTAGTAGCTGGTGTTCAGGTGGTCGACCAGCAGCTCCAGGTCCTCTGGGAATAGCTTGGTCCCAAGGTTGGCGTCGCAGAATGCGACCTGGGCCTGGAGCGCCGAGAAGGAATTGACGCGTCGATCTTCGCGCGTGTAGATCTCCGTGCCGTGACAGCGCGAGCAGTTCTGCTCGAGATAGGGGCCTGCCTCGAACTCGGCGGCCAATGCGCCTGTTGCCAGTCCAAGCAGGCACGTGGTTAGGGCAATGCGGGCGGATGCAGGCATTCGGCTTACTCCAGGTAGCTTATGCGGGGATTTTAGATGACAGGTGGGCCACGCGCACCGGCGCCGGTGGGTGGCTGTGGTAGAAGGCTGAGTAGAGCGGGTCCGGCGTCAGCGTGCTGGCATTGTCCCGGTACATCTTGACCAGCCCATTGATCAGGTGGATGGGATCGGTCTGCGCCGCGGCAAAGTCATCGGCCTCGAACTCGTGTCGGCGTGACAGACGAGCCATCAATGGGCTGACGAAAAGCGTAAACACAGGCAACACCAACATGAAGAGCACCAGCGCCAGCGCCGGCGACGCCCTATCGACCCCCAGCCCACTGTAGAACCAGGGCTCCTGCGCCAACCAGCCCAGCAGCCACAACCCGGCAAGTGACAGCGCAGACGACAGCAGCATGCCTTTGGCGATGTGGTGGCGCTTGAAGTGCCCAAGTTCGTGGGCCAAGACCGCTTCGACCTCGTCGGCCTCCAGACCATCGAGGAGGGTGTCGAAGAAGACGATGCGTTTATTGGTACCGAAGCCTGTGAAGTAGGCGTTACCGTGGGCCGACCGGCGCGAGCCGTCCATCACGAACATCCCGTTGCTCCGGAAGCCACAACGCTCCAGCAATCGTTCCAATCGACTTCGTAACGGCGGGTCGTTAAGCGGCTCGAAGCGGTTGAACAGCGGCGCGATCCAGACCGGATAGGCCCAGGTCACAAACAGCGAGAAGCCCACCCACACCAGCCAGGCCCAAAACCACCAGAGATCTCCCGCGCTGGTCATGAGCCACAGGATCACGGCCAGAAGTGGGCCACCCAACAACAAGGTCAGCAGGACAGCCAGCAATCCATCTTTGATGAACCGGGCTGGTGTATTGCGATTGAACCCGAACTTGGCCTCTATGCCGAAGGTGCGCCAGACCGATAGCGGGAGATTGATCAGGCCGCCGATCAGAACGGTGGCAAGGACCAGCCCGACACCGTCCCACAATGGCCCAAGCCCGATCGCTGCGATGCGGGCATCCAGCCAGTTGAGCCCGCCGCCGAGTGTCCAGGCGACCACCACCAGTGCGCTCAGCGCGAGGTCCCAGCGTTGCAAACGGAGCTGGGCCAGGCTGTAGTTGGCGGCCTTTTGGTGCTCGGCGGGTGAGATGCGATCGGCAAAGGCCGCGGGGACACGCTGCATGTGCGCGATGATGTGAGACCTCTGGCGCGCGGCAAGCCAGAGCTGCAGGACCAGTCCCAACACGAGCGCTGCAAGAAAAAAGACGGTGAAGCTTTCCACGGCTAAGAGTCTACTTCAGCGCCGCCGGGGGAGGGTCTTTTCGGCAGTCATCACGCGGTTTTGGTCCGGGCGGCGCACGCAGCGTGGCGCGGTGAAGGCTTAGCCGACACCAGGCCGGGCCGGCCGCAACGAGGACGCACCGTCGTGGCGAGGTTGTCGGGGGGCGATGCAGGAAATCGGTGAGCTATGCAGGCTAGAATAACCGTCTGCGCCCGGCACAACGAGGTGGACGACGGATGGCGGTATCTGACAACAATTTGATCTGGATTGACCTGGAAATGACCGGTCTGGATCCGCAAAGCGACCAGATCCTCGAGATCGCCACGGTAGTGACGGATTCCGAGCTCAACGAGCTGGCCGAGGGCCCGGTGTTGGCGATTCACCAGCCGGATGCGGTACTCGCCGGCATGGATGACTGGAACACCAAACAACACGGCGGCTCCGGTCTGACCGAACGGGTGCGTGCGAGCACCCTTGACACCGCGGCGGCTGAGCATGCCACCTTGACCTTCCTGGAAAACTGGGCGAGCAAAGGGGCATCGCCGATGTGCGGCAACTCGATCTGTCAGGATCGGCGTTTCATGGCGCGTCTGATGCCGACGCTCGAGGATTTCTTTCACTACCGAAATCTCGACGTCTCCACGATCAAAGAACTCAGCCGGCGGTGGGCGCCCAGCGTCTATGCAGGATTCTCCAAGGATTCGTCGCATCTTGCGCTAGATGATATCCGCGACTCGATCGCCGAGCTGCGTCACTATCGCGAGCATTTTCTCAAGCCCGAGCCGAGTGAGCCAGCGGACCCGAGTGGGGAATAGCTGCAGAGCAGGGACGGTGCGCCCCTTTTGAGTGGGTCTATTTCTCGCGAACGCTGCCTGAGCCGTTGATCGCCGTGCGCACGCTGGCGGGCGACCCTTGATAGGCCAAGTCCCCGCTGCCATTGATATTCGCGGTGAGGGCATCCCTGGCGTGTATCTCCGCGTTGCCCGAACCATTGATGGCGACGGTCGCCGTTGTCGTCTCGAGCGCCGCTGCCCGCAGGTTCCCTGACCCGTTGATGGCCGCCCGAAGCTGGATGACTCGTCCGCGCGCCGAGATGTCTCCCGAGCCGTTGATCGCCAACGCTAGGGTGTCGCGCGTGACTCCATCGATGCGGATGGTCCCTGATCCGCTGTTCTCTGCGCTCCTCAGTACAGGGACCTCGATCGCGATCGTGATCGCCTGGCGGGTCGAGTAGCTTTCCTGCGCGCTGATCTCCAAGGTATTGCCCGATCGTTGCGTGAGAATCAGGGGGAGCAGGTTGTCGTCAGCGGTGATCTCGCATTTGGGCGTCTCTCCTGCGGTGACGGTGACGCTGGCATTGATGTGCAGTCGCAGTTCGTCGAAGTCACCCAGTTCGCGCTGCTCGCTTGCACGATTTCCGGATCCCTCGACGACCTCTCCGGACACGACCTTGCCGTCGACGATCACCGTATTGTTCTGCACGATGATACTGCCGTGGGTGCTGCGCAAGGTCTTGCCGTTGATGGTGACAACCGATTCCGCCGACACCACGCCGGTAGCGAGGCTCAGCGCGAATGCAACACTTGGGTATTTCACGGGCACCGCCTCTCTCGACGAGCACTTAGTTGAGGACTTGCGCCCCGACGCCAGGCCTCAGCAGTAGATACTCGAGAGCCCTTCGCTGCAGGCCGGGTGGGAGACTGTAGGCCGGCACTTCATCCAGATTATAGTCGACCCCATCGACAATAGCGTTGGCGGCGAGTATGCCACTGCGCACCGCGGGACCGATGCCCTCTGCCATATCGCGGGTCGCCAGCCCGGCAGCGTCGCCGATCAGGAAGGCGTTCCCGATCCGGTTGATATCGATGCGATCGCGAAGGTAGTAAGAGTAGCCCAGGGGCGAGAGTTCGCGTGCGCCCGCGATGAGCCCGCGCTCACGCAACATAGCGACGAAGTGATCCCAGTGGGTGCGGATATGGTGGCCCTTGCGCTTGAGTCGTTCGGCGATCGCGCCGACCCCGAGGTTCAGATAGCCGGCCCTCTTCGGCACGTACCAGCTGTAGCCTGGCAGACCCTTATCGAAGAACCATAGATGGCAGTCGCCATCCGTCCATTCATGAGCGAACTCGTGCTCCAGCGCGACGACCTGTAGAAGTCTTGCGCGCGGATTGGCTGCACGGAACAGCGCACGATAGACCGGGCAGCTGCTACCCCCGGCACCGATCAAGTAATTGCACGTGAACCGGTCGTCGACGACGAATCGGCCACCATGCTGCGCGATGTGTCTGACCTCATGTTGCATCACGGGCGCGCCGGACCGCTGCAACAACCAGTCATCAAACTCATAGCGGCGAATGGAGTGCTGCGGCGAACGCATCTTGAAATTGAGCCCGTAGAGATGCACCTGGGTGATATCGAAAGTGAGGAAACGATGCGGGTAGGTGGTTGTGTCCATTTCCAGATCGGCGACGACTTCCGGTGTGATCCAGCCGGCGCAGAGCTTCAAACGTGGGAAACTCGCCTTGTCCAGGATCAGGCACTGTACCCCGCGGCGCTGCAGCTGCCAGGCGCAGCTGGAGCCCGCCGGGCCACCGCCAACGATAACGACATCAAATTCGGTCAATGCTGGTCCCCCGATGCCCAGATCAATACGGTCCGACCACCAGATTTTGGCACTCAGCCGAGCACCTTGCTAAGTTATCGGCTGTGGGGCGAATGGATTATGCTTCTTATGGCCCGTCTTTGTATCCGCGAAGCCGGTCCGGACGCCGTCTGTTGCAGATCCTTTTCGGTATTGGAGGCCCATTCCGAATGAGTGCTGAAAAGCGGGATGCCGCGAATGCCGCGCCGGGGGCACAGGGCATGGTCGGGGACAGACTGCCCTCGCAGACGAGCCTCCTCGGCGGCTCTTTGTGGATAGAGCGACAGCTTCTGCAGTGGGTTTTAGCGCAGCTTGGGCGGGCGCCGCTGTGCTTCGTGTTGTGGGACGGTAGCAGGGTGACCCCGAGTGGCGTGGAGCCAGAATGCGATCTCCATGTCAGCGATCGCGGCGCGCTCTGGAGGTTGATGAGCCACCCGGAATACCAGTTCCCGGAGATGTACATGCAGGGCAGGGTGGGTTTAGGCGACGACCTCGAGCATGTGTTGAACATCGTGCAGCGCACTCGCCTGAAATCAGACCCCAACAGCCTCCCTCGGCGCCTGCTGTCTGCATTGTATCGTCGGCGTTCAGGATCGCCGGCCAGGGCCAGAGAGAACATACACAGCCATTACGACCTGGGCAACGATTTCTACAAGCTCTGGTTGGACGATCAGATGGTCTACACTTGTGCC
>JASFJQ010000049.1:0-9467 GCA_050121305.1 Chromatiaceae bacterium | reverse complement strand
CGAAAGATCCGGTCGCGGGATGCGCATGCTGTGATCGTGGCGTGCATCGATCACCATGTAGTTGCGCGGCGGCATATGGCACTCGGCGCAGCTGCCGCCGGATTCCTCATCTTTGTGAAAATGGTGACTCGGTGCGTCGTATTTCTCGGCCTGGTGACACTGCAGGCAGACAGCGTTCCCGCGCACCTTCAGATCGGCGCTGTGTGGTTCATGACAATCGCTGCAGGTGACCCCCGCATGGTACATCCTGCTCTGCACGAACGAGCCGTACACATAAACCTCATCGTCCATCTGCCCGTCGGCGAAATACATCCCCTCGTCGAGGCGCCGCGGCAGGTAATGATCCATGAAACGATCACCATGGACATACTGGCTGGTTATCGGACTACGCCGCGCGTGACAGCGAGCGCACATCTCGATCTCTTTCTCACTGGTACGCGGCACACTGCGTCGCGCGTTACCGCTCTGCGGGTCCATCGGCCAAGAAACGCCCTTGCGCTCATCCAGCAGCAGCTTTAGGCCCTTGTCGGAATGGTGTTTCTCCCAGCCCGGCTTCTTTTCGGCCCAGGCAATATGTATCGATCCCGGTCCGTGACAGGCTTCGCACGACACGTCGATCTCCGACCAGGTCGTGGAGAATGACTTGGATTGCGCATCGTAGTTTTTTTGCAGGTGCGTCGAGTGACACTCGGCACACATGCTGTTCCAGTTTTGGCTCGGCCTGGTCCAGTGCAGCTCGTCGGTATGCGCGATCTTCTCGCCCGGGTACAGGTGGTACCAGCGCTGGCCGCCTTCCTCTTTCGAACGGGTATCCCAGGCCAGACTCAGGGCTTGCAGTCGCCCGCCGGGGAATTCGATCAGGTATTGCTGCAGTGGGTACACTCCGAAGACGTACCGGACAGCGAAGTCGGCGAGCTTGCCGTCTGCGCCCTCGGTCCGGACCATGAACATGCCATTGGCCCTATAAAAAGTCGACGTCACGCCATAGTGCGTGAGGCTGGCGTTTTCGAAATCACCCAGCACGCTGGTTTCCGTCACTTCCTGCATCGCCAGATCGTGATGCGAGCCCCCCCAACGCTCGACTTCTTCGGCATGACATGCAGCGCATGCCGCCTTGCCGACAAACACCGCAGTCGGCGCCACCCCGTCACCCGCCAAGGCACCGGCAGCCAGCATCAGCAGCGAAACTGACCACCACGCTATGCTCGCTTTGCCTAGCATGCACAAACCCAAGAATCAGACAGCATCGATAGCGCATCCTTGGCGTGCCAATCAGAATACATAGCGCAGCCTACCACCCAAGAACAAGATCACGTTTTCGTCGGATTCCCCCTTCGCGCGAACCCCCTGCGAGGTCTGATCGATTGAGGCGTCATCGATCAGGTAGAGGGTGCCCCCTATAGCAAAATCAAGATGGCGATCGCCCTGCCAGAAGTACCCCGCGGATAGCTTCACGATCTCGTCAAATGGAAGATCAAAGGTCCGGTCTTGATCGTCGACCGGTGAACGCTCGTAAGACATTCCCAGCGAATAGCCGCTGCCTTTACCGGTCCCATGCGAGTAGGCAACACCCGCCGTACCCGGGCTGTGTGGTGCCCCGGTCTCCTGTAGGTAGAAACCTGCCGCGTGTACCTGACTCGCGGCGAGCACAACAGCGGCCAAACCGACCAAACGGCTTATCTGCGAGGTATGGTGGATCAAAGCGCTTGATTTCATATCGCTACCGCCGCTGGGGCTCCCCCCGAAATGTTTACGCCGTGCCGGCCTACTTTGCGCCAGACCGCATTATTAACCGTTCAAATCTGGCAAGACAGAGGTGGCATCTGATGCCAGCCGCCCACCCTCGCGCCACGTTTTCCGCATCGCCGTCAATACTGTGATCAAGGATGCCGTATCCGCCAGGCGGCCATCGTTCGCGACGGCGTCCAGGAGCCGGTCGACCTCGACCTGTGCATCTCCATCGCCATAGCGGCGCACGAACGCCTGCAGCTGCGCCGGTAGCTGCCCGTCGTTGATGCGATCGAGCCAGCGCATGATATCGCGCAGCGCGAGACGCGCATTCTTCGAGCGCACCGATGTGAGTGCGCTCTTGAAATATCGGGCCTCTGACTCCAGACTACGCCGGCGCCATGCACTCCATCTCTTCGCAAGTTGCGGTCCAAAGCGCAACAACAAAACCACAAGAACCAACAGGATCGACCCCGGCAACCAGAGATCCCGGATACTGAATCGCGCTGAAGCGGATAGGCCCTCTGCGCCAGCAGTGCCGGCTGGGCCGGGTGCGATTTCGAGTTCATATCCGTGCAGGGTGATGGTCTCCAGCTTCTCAGTGGAAACGTTCCACCAGGAAAGCTGGATATCCGGGATCTGCACCACGCCGGCGCGCTCGAAGACATAGGTCACCGCCTCGGTTCGCCGCCCACTCAGGCTGCCGCGCTCGGCACTGTCGGCGACGTCAGGTTCGGCCGGATAAATTCCTACGCCCGGAAGATCAGCAAATTCCAGCGGCGCGAAGGCCATGCCCGACACATCCTCGACCTGCAGGATCACCGTGCGCTGCAGAGCACTTCCCACCCGTGGCGTCTCGGTCGACGGGCTCCACTGCTGCTCGGCGGTGAGGCGCGAGCTACTGATCAGCCCGCGCACAGCTTCTGCCCCCGGTGGCTGTTTGGCATTGATCGTGACCGCCGGCACTTGTTTCTGCTGCACGGCTTGCGAGGCATCGCCCCCCCAGGTCTTGACCGTCACCTCGACCGGCAACGGCGGCACCTCGATCGCACCGGCCTTTTGTGGATAGACCGAGACCTCGTAGCGTTGCCCCGTGTAGGTCTCGCCGTCGACGGTCTCCTGCAGCCGCGCGCCCTGATTGTCGCTGCGGATCAGGTAGGCGCCGGGCAGGTCGATGTCGCCGAAGCGGCTGATCTGTGCCCAGCCGTCCGCACCGAGCACATCGATCTGCAGCACGACCCGCTGCCCGACCCAGGCCTCGGCCGGTTCGACTGCTGCGCGCAGGATGATCTCGCCGGCAGCAGATGCCACGGAGTGCAAAACGATCCACAGTATCAATGGTGCAGCGCCCCAATGCACGGCTAGTTTCCCCCCGGTTGGCGCGTCGCGTACTGGCGGGCGAACTTGGCCCGCAGAAAATCCGCCGGCCGGGTCTGCACCTGGCGCAGCCAGATCGAACGCAGCTCGGCATCGCTTACCTCCTGGCCGCCGCCGACCTGCTCCTCGCCACCAGAAGGTGATGGCTTGCCCTCGTCGAAGACGATCTCATCGGCACCCATCTTGCCACCGGTCATATCCCCGCCGTCCTTCTTCAGCGCCTCGGCGCGCGCCAGCGCAATCCCGCGATTGACCATCGCGTCTTCCCAGCCCGGCCGCAGCGCGAGGGCACGGGCAAACCGCTCGACCGCCGCCTCGTATTTCCCCTGCATCACCAGCGCATTACCCTGGTTGAACGCCGCATCGGCGGTGTCGTAACCGGCAAACAAGGATGCCGCCTTTTCAAACTCACCGGCACGAAACAGTGCCACCCCCTCCCACATCGGGTCGGCGAAGCGCGCCGCCGCCTGCACATAATCGGCATTCTCGAACAGGCGGTGGCCGCGCTGATCGGGAGTCAGCAACGAACAATCTCCGTTGGTCAGGCAGTACAGGCCGGACCCCGCCACCAGCAGGATCAGCCCACCTAGCTGCACCCTGAGACGGGACAGCCAGGCCTTCATCGCACCAACCAGCCGCGCCGCGACCAGAACAGCGCCAGCAGTGCGATCAGCGGCAGCAGCAGATAACCGGCATCACGCCAGCGATCGCCACTGGCCACGCCCGGCACCGCCTTGAAATCGGACTGCGCGCGTTGCGCGACCCGTTGCACATCCGTCTCGTCGACGCTCAGCCGCAATACCGGTGCACCGAGTACCGATGCCGCGCGTGCCAGGCCCGCGTCCACCGCGCCGGCGGGGGCCGTCGTCGCGAGGAACTGGACCGGCAGCGATGACGTGGCCGCAGCGATGTCTTCGGCCTGCGCCGGTGAAACGGCGTCGGCCATCACCAGCACCGAACCCGGGACCCCGGCGCGCACCAGCACCGAGTCGGCCAGCTGTAGGGCCTCGCGCAGTGAATCACCGTCGGCCGGCATCAGTTCGGGCGTCAGGTCCTCGACCATCGCGCTGACGATGCGCCCGTCGCGGGTCAGCGGCATCACCAGGTGGGCACTGCCGCTGTACACGATCAACCCGGTGGACAGGCCTTCGCGCGCCTGCAGCAGGTCACGCAGCTTGTGCTTGGCGCGCGCCAGGCGCGAGGGCTGGACGTCGGCCGCCTGCATCGTGCCACTGACCTTGAGAAGCACCACCAGGCCGGCATCGTCATCGGCGAACGGGGCGGACTCCCTCTCCCAGGCCGGACCCGCCAGCGCCAGTATCCCGAGGACCCATACCACCGACAGAAGATGCACCGGCCGCAGCCGGCGCGCTGGGGCTCCCCCGACGACCAGGTGTTCGAGCAGGTGCGGGGCGACCACCTTCTTCAGTTGCGCATAGCTGTCCTGCCCGCGCCACAGCGCCCACCAGACGAGCAACAGCGGCAACAGGCCGAACAGCATCTGCGGGCGGAGGAAATGGAACTCAGCCATGTGCCGCCTGCCGTCTATTGCTCGCGCGCCGCAGCAGCAGGCCGACGTGATAGAGGAGTCCGAGGGCGAGAAATGCCGCCAGCGGCCAGTGAAACAGGTCGATGCGCGGGCGATAGGTCGCAGTCTCGACCTCGCGCGTATCGATGCGGTCGAGTTCGGTGTAGATCTCCTGCAGCTGATCACGGTCGGCGGCGTGGAAATAGCGCCCGCCGGTGGTCGAGGCAACGCCCCGCAATGCCGCCTCGTCGAGTTTCTCCTCGCCGACGGCCTCGGGGTCGCCGACGCCGATCACATGGATGGTGATGCCGTTGTCACTGGCGATCCTGGCCGCCTCGGGCGGCGGCACGCGGCTTCCGGTGTCGTTGCCGTCGGTCAGCGCAATGATCACGCGCTCCTCGACCTCGCTCTGTTCGAACAGCGTGATGCCGAGCCCGATGGCATCACCGAACGCGGTGCGCGGGCCGGCCATGCGTACCGTGGTCTCCTCGAGCAGGATGCGGCTGGCGTCGAGGTCCTGGGTAAAGGGCACCTGGGTGAAGGCCGCGTTGCCAAACACGATCAGCCCTACCCGGTCACCCTTGCGCCGGGTCAGAAACTCATCCAGCACCTCCTTCACCGCACTCAGGCGGTCCACGGTCTCGCCGTTGGCATTCTTGAAGTCCTCGGCCTCCATCGAGCCGGACAGGTCGACCAGCAGCATCAGGTCGCGGGTCGGCACGACACGACTGATCGGTGGCTCTAGAAACTGCGGGCGCGCGATCGCGACCACCAGGAGCGCCCACAGCAGCCACAGGAACAGCAGTTCGAGTGTCTTCGTCCGGGCGACGACCGCACCCCTCGAGGGGGTCTGGCCGAGCAGGTCGGCCATGCGCTGGAACCAGGGTACGGCCAACGCACGGCGCGGCTCCCGATAGACCGGCAGCAGGCGCCTGAGCACCGGCGGCAGGAACACCAGCAACAACAGCCAGGGGTAGGACAGCGTGTACATCAAGGGTTCAAGCCTTTCCGCGCGGGGGCCGGTGACGCCGTATCCAGGTCGCCGCCAGTCGCCTTGCCTTGTTGTCCACCGGGGTATCGGGCGCGACCTGGATCAACGGCGAAAAATCCCGCCGCCCGCTGGTCTGGCTGAGGAACGCCGCCCACTCCTCGCCATACAGCGAGGCGACTTGCTCGCGCGGGAATGCCGCCAGGGCGACACGTTTCAGGATCACCGAGATCTCGTGCATCGTGCCGGCATCATGCAGCAACGAGAGACCGGCGCGCCGGTAGGCGCCGGCGCGCCGCCGGCGGCGCCACTGGAACAGAACCATAGCGACGGCGGCGATCACGACCACGAGCAGCAGCCATGCCTCGGGGGCCGGCGGCCACAGCGAAGGCGGCTCAGGCACGACGATGTCACGCAGATTGTCGAGGCTGTAGCGTTCGTCCATGGCTTAGCCCCGTCAGGCCCCACGCGCCGGCATGCCGAGCAGCCGCCGGACCTGGTCGACGACGTCGCCCTCGTTGCTGATCATCAACAAGGGTGCAGACAGCTTGCGCAGAAACTGTGTGATGCGTTGCTGTTCCTCGCGGTAGTCATGCGCGATCGCCTCGCGAATCTTGCGGCTCGCCAAGTCCAGCGGCATCTGCTGCATACCGTCGCTGACGTCGATGTTGTGACCGGCCGGATCGAGCCGTACCGGGTCGTGTACCAGCACCCCGAGCACATCATTGTGCGCGGCGAGCTGTGACGCCAGGCGGCCCGTGTGCTCGTCCGTGCCGAAGAAATCACTGACGACCACGACGAGGGCATCATGCGTTACCAGACGGACCGCCTTGGTCAATGCCTCGTTCAGGCGCTCGGGACCGGGCAAAGCACCACTACCGAGGCGCAGCGCGTGGTTCATGCGCAATAAGGTGTTGAGGATCGACATCACCGTCTGCTGGCTGCGCTGCGGCCGGATATCGACCACCTCGCTGTCGTTGAATGCAACCAGTCCCACCCGGTCGCCGACATCCAGCGCCCGCCAGGCCCCGAGGGCGGCGACTTCGGCCGCGGTCACCGACTTCATCCGCTCGCGCGTACCGAAGAACATGTTGAGGCGCTGATCGACCACCAGCAGTACACGACGGTCCTTCTCTTCCGTGTAGACGCGCACATGCGGACTGCGGGTGCGGGCGGTGACCTTCCAGTCCATCGTGCGCACATCATCGCCGGGCAGGTAGCGGCGCAGCTCCTCGAAATTCAGCCCGCGACCGCGCAGCCGCGAGGCATAGCGCCCGGACAGGATGCTGTGCACGGGCTGACGCGGTTTGAAGGAGAAGTCGCGCGCCCTGAAGCGGATGCGGATCAGGTCGTCGAGATTGGCATAGGCACCGCGCGGTTTGTTCACCGCGGGCGATTGTCTGCGGATCTTGGTCCAGTCCAAGGTCTGCCGCCTCAGGCCACGGCCACCAGCTTGACCACCGTTGCGATAATGTCATCGGTGGTCACCCCGTCCGCCTGGGCCTCGAAGCTCGGCACGATGCGGTGACGCAGGCAGTCGTTGATCACCGCGCGGATGTCATCCGGCGAGACCTGGTCCCTGCCCTGCAGCCAGGCATGCGCCCGTGAGACCTTGTCCAGCGCCAGCGAGCCGCGCGGGCTGACACCGACCTGGATATACCTCGCCAGGTCTTCGCTGAACTCCGCCGGCCGTCGGGTCGCCGCGACCAGCGCGACGATGTAGTCCTCCATCGGCTCGGCGATCTGCACCGCGGCGATCTCGTCGCGGGCCTCGAAGATGGCGTTCTGGGGGATCGGTGCGGTATCACCGCCCGCCGGCTTGCCGGCCACCGCGGTCTCACCGCGCACCAGGCGGATCACCTCTTTCTCGGAGGCGTCGTCCGGGTAGGAGATATAGACGTGCATCAGGAAGCGGTCCATCTGCGCCTCGGGCAGCGGATAGGTCCCCTCCTGCTCGATCGGGTTCTGGGTCGCCATCACCATGAACAGCGGTGGCAGCTTGTGCGTCTGCCGGGCGACCGAGATCGTGCGCTCCTCCATCGCCTCGAGCAGCGCGGCCTGGACCTTGGCCGGGGCGCGGTTGACCTCGTCCGCGAGCACGATGTTGGCGAAGATCGGACCGGGCTGGAAAGAGAACCGCTCCTCGGCATCCTCGCCAAGGTACATCTCCGAACCCGTTATGTCCGACGGCAGCAGGTCGGGCGTGAACTGGATGCGGCTGAAATCGGCCTCCAGATTGTTGGCCAAAGCCTTCACCGCCCGGGTCTTGGCCAGGCCCGGCAGGCCCTCGACCAGGACGTTGCCGTTACAGAGCAGGGTCAGCAACAGGCGTTCGACCACCTGTTCCTGGCCGATGATCGACTGCGCCATGCGCGTCTTGAGATCCAGAACCGCTTCACGTGCGCTCATTGATTGATCCTTGCTCGCCGAACCGAACCAGAACGGGTGGTGGGCCTCAGCAGATGATAGGCCTAGTTGTCCAACACCTCTGGGAGCACCGCACCGACGGTGCCCGAGGGAGGCTTAACACCAAGATAGGCCGACAGCGTCGGTGCGATGTCGTAAGGAGTAACCGCGCGGTCGACTCGCGCTGCTGTCAGGCCATTGCCGGCAAAGATCACCGGCACATAGGTGTCGTAGCGCCAGGGCGAACCATGGGTCGAGGAGACTGTGAGTCCGTCGAAATCGTTGATGAACACATTCGGCTCGAAAACCACGTAGATGTCGCCCGAGCGCTTGGGATGGAAGTTGCGCAACACCGAGCGCGTCATCAACGTATCCGGCAGATTGTCGTTACCTAGCGCACTGCTGGATACGGCGTAGGCGATACCGTCGAACTTCAGCAGCTCGGCCGCCACGGCCCGTTCAACTGCCGCCCGGTCCAGTCCCTTGGCATCGATGATTTCGTGGTTGAGGTACAGGTACGGATGGAAATAGGCCTCGATCAGTTCCTCGCCGATGCCGAACCGTTTCTTCAACGCCGCGATGGCACCCATCTTGTCCAGCGCTTCGGTATCGAAGTAGTGCGCGTTGCGTATACCGTGTTCATGCAGGTGTCCGGGCACCTCCGGCTGCCCATGGTCGGCAGACAGCACGATCAGGGTGTTGTCCAGGCCGACCTTGTCGTCGATATAGGCGAACAGGTCGGCGAGCACGCGGTCCAGGCGCGCCAGGTTGTCTTCGCTCTCGAGGCTGGATGCACCGAACACATGCCCGACGTAATCGGTCGATGAGAAGCTGATGGCCAAATAATCCGGTACCGCATCCTGACCCAGCTGCTCCTTATCCAGCAGCGTCTTGGCGAAATCCAGGGTCAACTCGTCGCCGGCCGGACCCAAGGTCAGCTTGGTGGTGAAGTACTTGTCGCCGATCTCACCGTAGGCGTGCGGGAAGGTCCGGCCAAATCCGGCGATATCGGTCTCGTAAAAGCGGTCGTCCCTGTCTCCGAACATGTATTTCGACGGCTCATGGGTCAACTCCCAGGCCTTGCCGGAATAAGCGGCTGCCGGCCTGCCGGCATTCCATTCGGTGACCCAGGCGGGATACTGCTCATAGTAGTAGCTGCTGGTGACGAACTCACCGGACTTCTTGGAAAACCAGAAGGCCTTGCCGGCATGCCCTGCCATCGACACCGCCCCACGGTCCTTGATCGACACCCCGAAGATCTTGGAACGGCCACCAAAGTGTACCGCCAGTTCATCGCCGAAGGTGGAGGTCAAGATATTTGCAGGGGAACGGCCATCGGACCTGGCGGCTCGCTGGGTGGGATCGATCTCGGTCTTGCGGTCCACGTCCGCACCCGCGGTCAACAGATGATAGTCGGCGTCTTCGATGTTGTAGGCGAGG
>JASFJQ010000048.1:0-9483 GCA_050121305.1 Chromatiaceae bacterium | reverse complement strand
GGGTCGGCTGGCGATCAATCTGCCGCAGGACGGCCTCGATGCGACGATACTCACGCCGCGTGGCGTAGATCAGCAGTGCGTTGTTGAGCTCGTCGGCCACGACCTTGACGTCGTTCTCCAACTGCACCCGGGTCGTATCCGGCTGGTTTACGCTATTCCCCTCGATGGCGCCGAACGTCTGGGCGTCTCCCACCGCGGTGCCCGCGAGCCCCGGTGCGACGCCGGTGTCGCGTGAGCCCACCCGCCGCGACGCTCCGTCGCCACCGAACACGCCGTTCAGCACACCGGCGATGTGGCTCGCCGAGCCGTTCTGCACCTCGTAGACGAACAGCTGTTTATCCCCCTCGCTGTCTGCCGCGCGATCGAAGCGCTCGATCCAGAGCCTCGCCTGCTCCAGATAGTGCGCCCGCGGGGTGACCACCAGCAGCGCATTCAGTTGCGTCACCGGCAGCACCTGGACCAGGCCGGCCAGGGGCCCGCCGGTGACGCCCGCGGCACGCGCCGGCGCCTGGCGGCGTTTCGCTGTGCCGCCGTCTTCCCGGGCTGGGGAAGGTTGTGAGGCGCGTGCCGCGCTGCCGCTCAATGCGAATACCGAACGCAGTGCGAGCTCGGCCTCTTCCAACGACAGATAGGTGAGTGGGAACAGCCCGACCGACATGCCGCGCAGGAAATCGACGTCGAAGATGTCGATCAGTTCCAGCCAGCCCTCGATCTGGGTGCTGGTCCCGGCGAGTATCAGCAGGTTGCGCGCCGTGTCGACGCGCAATACGTTCTCCGCACTGCTTACGGGACGGAGGATATCGGCCATCTCGGTAACGCCAACATACTGCAACGGTACCACCACGGTACTATAGCCGGACGTCGCCGCCCCGGGTGCCGATGGGGGAGGTATATTGTTCCGCATCGACTCGCGTGCGCCGATGGCGATACGCCCGTTGTCGTCTGCCTGCATCAAGTAACCATTGGACAACAGCATGGATTCGAGGATGCCAAGCAGCTGTTCGCGCGGTACCGGCCTGTGGGTGTGCAGCGACACCTCGCCCTGCAGAGGCTGCATCACCGAATAGTCGAGTTCCAGCAGATCTCCGAGTATCGCGTGCACCACCTCGTTGAGCGGGGCGCGCTCGAAGCGCAGGGTCACCGAATCACCGGAAACCTCGATCTGGCGGCGCGGTGCAGGGGAACCGATCACGCGATCGGTGCCCGGGAATAGCACCGGCTCGCTCTGGGTGTCATCTCCTGCGACCGACCCATCGCTGCCCTTTGTCTGGGCCGTGGCGTCCGTCTTGCCTGGGGCATCGAGGCTGGCCTCATCCGCCTGCCGCGCCGCCAGGTTGATCGCGGTCAGCTCAGCAACACTGGCGGCCGGCTGCGTGGACTGCGTCGGCGGCGTCGCGCATCCCGTCAGCAACAGGCAGATCAGCAGAAAAGTCTTGCTTCCAGTGCTCATCCACCTGTCGCCTTGTCTTGTTGTATACGTCGTTGTTTCGCCCGCTGCTGGCGCAACAGCGCCTGACGGCGCTGGCGGCGTTCCGCGATTTCGGACTGCGCCCCGCCCGGTGGGCCTGCGGCAGCGCCCGGTGCCCCCGGCTGGGGCGAATCGAGATCGCGCGCGGGCGGCTGGATGGACAACTCGTGCAGGCTACCGGCACCATCTGTGAAGCTGGCTACCAGCCCCTCGATCTCGGTGAGTCGCCATCCGGCCAGATGCTCACCGACGGCCACGCGGCGGATCTCATCGTCCAGCGAGATGATCGCCACGCCCTGCTCGCCGACACCGGCCAGCCCGAGCAGCGTCGCCTGCTCGATCGCGTCCACCGGCGCTTCGGGTTCGGGCGCCTCGCCAAGCTCGACCGCTGCCGGCTCGGGGCGCCGGCTGGCGGAGAACAGGGGTCGCTCGTGAAGGTCGAAGTCGTCGCTCTCAAGACCCTGTGGCAGCGCAGGCGGCGCAAACATCGCAGGATCCGGGACCAGCGCCTCCGGGGGCGCCCATGCTGTGCGACCGGTCAGCCAGGCCGCGCCGATGGCGCCCAACAGCAGAACGTTGACGGCTGCCAGGATGATCGGGACCGACGGCCTCATGAGGTGAGCCTGGCCGCAGCGACTACGATCTCGACCCGCAGCGACTCTGCTTTGGCCCTGCGCCGCGATACTGCGGTGACCGACAGCGAGCGCAGGTGCAACGCGGGGCGCAGCGCAGGCAGTGCCTGTAACATCGATTCGAGATTCTGCAATGTCCCCTCGAGCCGCAGCGACAGCGGGATCTCCTCAAAGCCGTCGTGGGTGAACACCGTCCCAATCCGGCTGCTGACGACGGTGAAGCCGGCCTCCTCCGACGCCGCGCGCAGCTTCTGCTGCATATCGGCACCGACCCGGCCACTGCCAAGATCGGCGGCATAGGCCTCTTCCTGAAGCATTTCAGTGGTTTGCGCCAGTGCCTGCTCGAATCGCCGGCGCTCTCCCTGCAGACCCAAGAGTCGCGCAAAGCGCGGCTCCACGGCCTGCAATTGGTCCGCGGCCGACTGCGAACGTGCCATTAGCAGCGACCCGGCGATCCCAATGACCAGGGCCACTAACACCACAGTGCTGCCAATCGAGAACAGCGCGCTCGGGCCCGCCTTGACCCTCATTGCGCCTCCACCGTCTCTAGCGCAAACGCGATCGTAAACGTCTCCAGTTTCGTCCGACGATCCCGCGCGATCGCCGTCGGCGAACGCACTAGGGTCAGCCCAGGCTCCGACCCGACCGTGTCGATCAGCGCCGCCGCGTTGCTGGCCAGGCCCTTGATCGACGCGCTCCCGTCGTCGCTCCAGCTAAAGGCAGTGAGGTAGGCATCATCCGGCACCAACAGCGTCAGGCGCTCCAACAGTTCCAGCAGGTTGGTCGGTTCGCCGAAGTGTGCGCGCAGGGCCTCCACCTGGTGTTTTCGCTGCACCAGCGAATCGCGCAGCTGCAGGTCATCGGCCACGGCGCTGCGCAGCGTCGCAAACCTTTCCTCGGCATCCATGGCCTGCTGATGCGCCTGGAGCACCGGGGTAGCCGCCAACGCCAGCAACAGCAGAACGGCCATGACCATCAACGCGATGATGCCGGCCAGCCGTCGTCCCTCCAGGACCCGTCGGGTCTTCTCATCGAAACCCTGCAGGATCACGACCGCGTCGCCCGAGCGCGCCCAGACCTCTAGCGGCCTGCCCGGCGGCAGAGACGCCGAAAGGGCGTCTAGACGCCGGCGCACATAGGCCCTGGATGCGATCGCCAGGGTGACGGCCGTAACGCCGACCGCACCCGACCCTGCCGGCTGGACATGCCAACCCCACAGCGACTCTTCGGGCGCAAACGGAGATACCGCTGCCACCTCGAGCTCCAGCGCGGAGCGCATCTCGGCCGCCGGCAGTACCGGGAGGCGGACATGGTTCAGCAGCACGCCCTCGTCCGGCAGTTCTAGCGCGACGACCGATGGCTTGGCGCCGGTGAGGACCGTGGCGGTCGCCCCGTTGCGGACTGACACGCCGCCCGCGGCGTCGTGGACCTCGACCGGAACGCGCGGCAACAGGCGCGCGATCGATGGCCAAGACGCCACCTCGCGCCAGCCCTGCAGCCAGGCGACCGGCAGCCGGGTGAGGTCGATGCCGAACAACTGCCATTGGTCCCGCGCGATGGCCATAGCGGCTAACTTCCCGTGCCCACTGCGCGCGCCGGGTACAGGTCCAACCAGCGGAAGGGCGGCCCATCGGCTACGCGGGACAGATCGACCCAGCCGGTGCGCCGGTAGACCACGCCACTGTTGGATACCACCTCGGCATCGAGTCGATAGAACCGATCGCGCCGTGCGCCTCGGGTAATGTGATTGATGCCAGTCATATCCTTCGCAGGGTCGTCCGCTTCGCGACGCTCAAGAAAGCGTTCTGCGGTCCCGGCGTCGCCCGCCGCCAGGACCCCCATCAGCCCCGGTGGCGCGGCCTGCGGATCGACCGCGCCGCTCGGCGACCGGACGGTGATAAAGTTTTGAATTGTATCAAACAACTCGAGGGGAAAGCCGGGGACTTCGAGCAAATCCTCGATCACGTCGAATCGACTCTGGCGTCGCGCTGCCCGCACGACGTCCTGACGATCCGCGTCGTCGTCCAGTCCGACCGGCGTATTCCGTTTGCGACGCAGACTGATTTCACTGACCAGGCGATCGGCCTGCTGCGGCGTGATACCTCCGGCGTGGACCAGCAGGTCGGTCAGCAGGTCCGTATCTGCCCGGTTGATATTCACCAGACCGCCCGACGGGACCACCGTCACCGCCACCTCGCGCCCGTCAAAGCGGTAGGCGCGTCGCTGCCAGCGATTGGGCTCGCCCCGCTCACGATGCAGATCCAGGGCCGCGAGCTGCATCGCCGCATCGCCCAGTGCCGTTGCATCGGTCGCGTCGCGCAGCTGCTGGACCGAGCGGATCTCGGCCCGTGTTGCATAGATCAGGCTGCTCACCAGCAGCGACAGCGCGGCCACCATCCACATCACCGCGACCAGCGCCATGCCGGACTCACGCCGCTTGGCACCCTCACGCGGGGGTTGTAGGGCCAGGCTCACTCTTCAGCCCCGCGAACGATGCGCACGCCGCCACCGGCCAAATCGGTGGACCGTACCCGTATCACCAGCTCCGGCCAGTCGCGTCCGCCCGCGCCGATCAACATCCGCACGAGCTGCGGCGCGCGCTCCTGCGCGATCCAGTCCTCTTGCCAGAGTGCATCGTCTTCGCCGCCGTGGTAAGCCAGGCCAAAGTCCGAGATATCGGAGACCAGTGCCCTGGTCGGTGCCGCCTCCCAGATGGTCTCGAGGCCGCCGCCCGTGTAGGGCAGATACTGCAGCTGCAACGCCTCGCTCGCATCCGGCCCTTCGACCACGGACAGCCGAAATTGGTACAGGCCGCCCACCCCGTGGCGGGCCGGCATGACCCCGAGCCATCGCAGCTGCCGCGCATCGCCTTGGAACATCGCCACTGCGCTGCGACCGCGCCCGTTGTAGGCGCTCGACGAACGGCTCAGGGTCACGCGCAGGAACGCCGAGACCAGGCGGACATCGTCGATGCGCGCGAGCTGCACCTCGACCCGGGATCTGGACTGGCCGAAGGTCGCCAGCGCAGAGACCAGACCCAACATGATTAGCGCCATGATGGTCAGCGTGATGACGACCTCGACCAGCGTGAAGCCGGCACGACGGCGGCGCGCTGGGGCCACCGCCCGCCTGGCCAGACCGGTCGCGTTCACTGCGCTGCGTCCTCGGCGTCCGACGCAAACTCCGGCAGCAGCGTCGCCAGCGCATAGCGCCGACGGCGCTCGCCGTCCTGCCAGACCACCTCGATGTCGACGCGATACAGTGCCCAGGAATCGTCACCCGGGTCATCCGCCGCCGCGGTCTCCGCGACGGCCTCGAGCGTCCAATCGAAGCCGCCGGAGGCAACGCCATCGACGGACAGACCCCCAGGGGGTACAGCTTGATGCCGATCGAGGAGCGACTGCGCCAGCAGTATTGCGTGCGTCTGGCGTTCGGCCAGTGCGAGGTTGCGGACGCTGCCACCGGCCGCCTGGTACAGTACGCCCAACGACAGCATCATGATCGAGAATGCGACCAGCACCTCGAGCAGGGAGAAACCCCGTTGCCTGGCCTGGCAGCGCGGCATCAATCTAAGGTCTCCTGATCCACACGACCGAGCAGCCAATCGACCCGCAGCCTTACCCCGTCCCCAGTAGGGCGCCTGACCATTACGGTGCCACCGGTCGAACTCCCGTCGGGATAGAAGCGGATGGCGCCCTGTTGGCTTTCGACCTCCTGTTCGGCCACGATCAAGCCGAGTTTGAGCGATTCCGGCAGGATGAAGGATTTCTGCCCCCCCACGTCCACGCGGCGCGATTCCACATCGACAACGAACGGGACGCTGGTCCCCGATCGCACCGCGGCGTTGCGCGCCGACTTGAGCCCGGCCACCAGATCGCTGACCGCGGAACGGTACTGCATGGCCTCGTGCAGCTTGATCATACTCACCGGCACTACCGCCAACGCGAGGGCGACAATCGCCAAGGCCACGATGATCTCTATAAGGCTGAAACCCGATCGGCGCGGCGCGCCGCGAGCGGACCGGGTAGGGTACTCGACGGGGCGTCTCAGCAACTCACTGCCAATTGCCAACGTCCGCATTCTCCCCGGAGCCTGACGGGGCCCCATCGGCCCCGTAACTGAAGATATCGATCTCCGCATTGCGACCCGGTGACTCGTAGCGGTAGGGATTACCCCAGGGGTCGTCGGGCAGGTCATGCCGAAGATAGGGGCCGTTCCAACCCGTGGCATCTGGATCGGTGACCAGGGCCTCAAGCCCCTCGGCATTGGTCGGATAGCGGCCAACATCGAGACGGAAGAGATCGGCGGCCTGCTCCAGGTCCTTGATCTGTACCGCGGCCGTCTTACCCTTTGCGCCGCCCAGTTGATTGAAGACCCTGGGCCCCACCAGGCCCGCGAGCAGGCCCAGTATGACGAGCACCACCAGCAGTTCGACCAGCGTGAAACCCCGAGAGCGGTGGTGTCTGAGTTTGCGAATCAACGTCATTTTCGCCTCGTCATGTGGATCGTCGTGCAGTCCGTGGGGACCGCGTCTATGTATTTCTCGTTTCTGCCCGGGCCGTGCTCATATCGCCAGATCGTTGACCGCCAGGATACCCATCAGGATGGACACGATGATGGCCGCGATGATCGCACCGAGGACCAAGATCAACAACGGCTCGAGCAGCGTCAGCACACGCTTCACACCGGACTGCACGTCGGCATCGTGGACCCGCGCCAGTTCCAGGAGCATCGCATCGAGCTGCCCGGTCTCCTCGCCGAGGCGCACCATGTTCACGGCCAACGGGCTGAACAGACCGGATCGCTCGAGTGCATCGGCGAGCCGTCCGCCTTGTTTGATAATCGGTGTGACTCCACCCAACGCGGCGCGCAGGCGGGAATTCCCCACCGTCTCTGTCGCGATCCTGATCGCGTTCACGATCGGCACGCCGCTGCCAAGCAGGGTCCCCATGCTGCGCGCGAAGCGGGTGATTTCGTATTTGCGGACGACGGTACCGAGCACCGGGATGCCCAGTAGTCTGCGGTCGCGCCAGTGCTGCCCGGCCGGGGTCACCAACCATCTCCGGAATAGCCACACCGCAAGCACCAGCACCGCGACCATCAACCAACCCCAGTCACCCACCGCGTGCCCGGCAGCGACTATGAACTGCGTCGGCAACGGCAGGGCATCGCCCATATCGACGAACAGTGCCTCGAACTGCGGCACCACGAAGCCGAGCATCAGAAAGACCGAGACGACAGCGACTATGACCAGAATCGCCGGGTATATCAATGCAGAGACGACGCTTTCGCGCAGCACCTTGATCCGCTCCAGGTGCTCGACAAGACTCGACAGCACCGCGGCCAACTGGCCACCTGCCTCGCCCGAACGGACCATGTTGATATAGAACTCGCCAAACAGCGCCTGATGCGGGGCCAACGCCTGACTGAAGCTGTCGCCCCCCTTGACCGATTTGAAGATGTCGTCGATTAGCGCCGCGAACGCCGGCTTGAGGCTCATTCCGATCTGGACGCGCAGCGCGCGGTCTAACGGCAGACCCGCACGCAGCATAACCGCCAGCTCATTGGTGAAGTTTTCCACATCCCGATAGTCCGGGGCCTGCCGTCGGGCGAAACGCCGGGGGCGCACTGCGCCGCTGCGTGGGGCCTCGACAGGCGCGCTGGACTGCCCGGCACCAGTGAGCCGTATCGGCGTTAGGCCCTGGCTGCGCAGGCGACGCAACGCGGCGTCTTGATTCTCCGCATCGATATGGCCATCTACCAGTTTGCCGACCGTGCTGGCGGCGCGATAGGCGAACTCAGGCATCGCGCTGGTCCTGGGTCACGCGCAGCAATTCATCCAGCGAGGTAACGCCGGCGGCGACCTTGCGCAGACCGTCTTCATAGAGCGTCAGCATGCCGCCGGTACGCGCAACACTGTGCAGTGTCGTCGCATCCGCCCCGGCGAGGATCGCCTTGTGCGCGGCGTCATTCATCACGAACAGCTCATGAATAGAGGTCCGTCCCAGGTAGCCCATCTCTTTACAATTCGCGCACCCCCGGGCCTCAAACACGGATCGACTGCCGCTGGGCATAAAGCGATCCAGTCCGGTCTCGCGCAACGTTGCTTCGGGGAGCACAGTCTCTTCTTTGCAGTGCGGACAAAGCCTGCGCACCAGCCGCTGCGCCAAGACGCCGTTGACGGTGGAGGTAATCAGATAGCGTTCTACCCCCATGTCCTCGAGGCGGATCACGGCACCGGCGGCAGTGTTGGTGTGCAGCGTCGACAGCACCAGGTGGCCGGTAAGTGCCGATTGTACGGCGATCTGCGCGGTCTCCGTGTCGCGCATCTCACCGATCATAATGATGTCGGGGTCTTGGCGGAGGATAGATCGCAGCGCATTCGCGAACGTCATACCGATCTGACTCAGCACCTGCACCTGGTTCACGCCCTCGAGCTGGTATTCCACGGGATCCTCCACGGTCAGGATCTTCAGCGCTGCGGCGTCGAGTTTCGTCAGCGAGGCATAGAGCGTCGTCGTCTTTCCCGAACCGGTTGGCCCAGTGACTAGCAAGATACCGTGCGGGCGATCGATCAACTCCTGGTAACGCATTAGCGTATCGGGGGAGAAGCCCATGTCCTCGAGATCTAGACGGATGCTGGCGCGGTCGAGCACCCGCATCACTACACTCTCGCCGTGCACCGTCGGCAGGGTCGATACCCTGAGATCCAGCTCGTGCCCCTTGACCCGGGTCTTGATCCGGCCGTCTTGCGGCAGCCGGCGCTCCGCAATATTCAGATGCGCCAGCAACTTGATGCGCGACGTCACCGCGGCACCCAGACCGACGTCAGCCAGCTCCGCATCCTGCAACACCCCGTCGACGCGATAGCGAAGGTGCAGCCCGTCCTCGAACGGCTCGATATGGATATCCGACGCCCGCAGGTCGACGACGCGCGTAATCAGCTGATTCACCAAGCGGATGACCGGCGCCTCTGACGCCAGGTCCTTCAGGTGCTCGACGAAGTCGCTTTCGCCACCCAGCGCCGCACCGCCGAGCAGACCTTCGTCGACCTCATCCTCGACCTCCGGCTCCGCATAGAGGCGCTCGAGGGCGGCCTCCAGTTCGCTCTCCAGGGCCAGGCGCGGCACGATCGTCAGCCCGGTCGCGAGGCGCAATGCCTTCAGCAGGAAGGCGTCCTGCGGTACGGCCATGGCGACCTCGAGGCGACCCTCGACCAGGCGCAGCGGCAGGATCGCATGTGTCAGCAGAAAGCCGGTCTGCAGCCCTGGCACCATCAATGCCTCTTCGGGAAAGTCGCCAGCCGGGACGAGCGGCAACTCCAACTGTGACGCCAGGGCCAGCGCCACATCGAGTTCCGACAGCAGGCCGAGTCGCACCAGG
>JASFJQ010000047.1:0-9520 GCA_050121305.1 Chromatiaceae bacterium | reverse complement strand
GGCGAGCGGCTGGCCGATGATGTCGCCCGCCGGCATGCCGATCAAGCCCTCGAGGGCGCGATTGACCTGCTGAATCTGGCCCTGGGTGTCGGCGACGATGAGCACGTCGGTCATCGAGGAGATGACGCTCTGGATGAACTGATGTGCCTCTTCCAGTCCGGCGTTCTTTTCCTCCAACTCCACCTGATAGCGCACGATGTCGGCATAGATGCTGTCCATACGCTGGATGACTTCGATCCAGGCCGATTCATCGGACACGGTGTCCGGCGTCTGCGCGGCCCCCTCCAGCAAACCCCGGATGTCATTGTCCATCGCGGTTCCCTTGCCGAAATTCATCCCGAACTGCCCTTGGCGGACAGTGCCTCCATCCCGTCAATCTTCTCCAGGCCATAGCGTTCCAGTTTGCTGCGCAGGCCGACCCGCGACAATCCCAGCTCTTCGGCGGCGCGGGTCTTGTTCCAGCGATGGCGGATCAGGGTCTCCTTCACGATGCGCGCCTCGAGGGATTCCATGCGCTCTTTCAGACTGCCCTCGGTCTGCCGGATGATGCCTATGTCCTCGCTCTGCTCTTCACTGGCGCCTTGAAGTATGCGGGGCGACAGCAGCTCGGCCGCGAGCACGTCGTCCAGTGCCAGGACCAGCATACGCTTCAGCTCGTTCTGCAGTTCGCGTACATTGCCGGGCCAGTGATAGGCCTCCAGACAGGCGAGGGCCTCACGACTGATACCGCTGACCTTTTTCCCGAGTTGATTTTGCAGGTCCTCGAGCAGGCCTTGGGCGAGGATCGCGATATCCTCTTTGCGCTCGCGCAGCGGCGGCAGGTCGATGGTGAAGGTGGCGAGGCGATAGTAGAGATCTTCGCGAAAGCGACCGGCCCGGACCTCTTGTTCGAGATCGCGATTGGTTGCCGCGACGACCCGGATATCGATGTTGCGCCGCTGGTTGCTCCCGATGGGGCGGATCTCGCCTTCCTGCAATACACGCAGCAGCTTGACTTGAAACGCGGGTGAGATCTCGCCGATCTCGTCGAGAAACACCGTACCGCCGTCGGCCAGCTCGAACAGACCGACCCGGTCTTCGCTGGCGCCGGTGAATGCGCCGCGCTTGTGGCCAAACAACTCGCTCTCCAGCAGTTCGTCAGGCATGGCGCCGCAGTTCTCGGCGACGAACGGTCCAGCGTGGCGCAGGCTGTTATAGTGAAGCGCGCGCGCACAGAGTTCCTTGCCGGTGCCGGACTCGCCGCTGATCATCACGCTGACATCATAGGGGGCGACACGCCGCACCAGGTCGCAGATGGCGTTCATGCAGCTGTCTTTGCTGCGCACGATGCCCTGATCCCAGTCGAAGCGTTGTTGCAGTAGGCGGCGCTTCTCCTCGATGTCTGCCGACAGCGTCTCCGGACGAAGCTTCAGCTCGGTGGCCAGCAGGGCGTTCTGGCGCTGCAGGTGAAAAAGCTCGACAGCATTGCGCAGTTCGAGCAGCAGTTTGTCCGGATGCCAGGGTTTACTGATGTACTGGTAGATGCCGGCCTTGTTGATCGCCTCCACCAGGTCGCCGGCATCGGTGAATCCCGAGATGATGAAACGCACGACCTCAGGCCAGCGCTCACGCACCCGGCTCAGAAACTCGACCCCGCTCTCGCCCGGCATGCGCTGGTCGCAAAGCACGGCCTGGACCCATTCCGTTTCCAGCAGCCGCTCGGCCTCCGCTGCGCTCTCTGCGGTCAGCACCTCGAATTCCTCTTCGAGCGTACGCCGCAGGGTCTCGAGCGAGCGCGGCTCGTCATCGATCACCAGCACGGTGGGTAGATTGGCGGTCATGCCGAGGTCTCGGCCCGTGCCGTGATCCTGTCGTTCTGTTGCCAGGGGTGGCCGATCAGGCGGACCCGCCGGGTCGCGCGGATCCACTCATACCAGTCCGCCATGCCCTCGCCGGAGGTCGCCGAGACCCGCAGTACCTGCAGGCGCGGGTTCACCTGTCGGGCGTAGGCGATGCATCTGTCGACATCGAAGTGGAGATGGGGCAAGAGATCGATCTTGTTCAGCAGCATCAGGTCCGCGGCATGAAACATGTCGGGATACTTGATCGGTTTGTCTTCGCCCTCGGTGATCGACAGGATCGCCACCTTGTGTGCCTCGCCCAGATCGAAAGCGGCCGGGCAGACGAGGTTTCCGACGTTCTCGATGAACAGGACCGAACCGTCTTCCGGCGCAAGGCGCTGCAGTGCATGGCCGACCTGGTGTGCATCCAGGTGGCAGCCCTTGCCGGTATTGATCTGAATGGCCCTGGCCCCAGTGGCGCGGATGCGGTCGGCGTCGTTGCTGGTCTCTTGATCACCCTCGATCACTGACAGTGACAGCTCCGTTTTGAGGTCATGGAGGGTGCGTGTCAAGAGGCTGGTCTTGCCCGAGCCTGGGCTGGAGACCAGGTTGAGTGCAAGGATGCCCTGGGCGTCCAGGCGGCGGCGATTGGACGCGGCATACTGGTCGTTCTTGCCCAGAATGTCCTGCTCGATCTGTACCATGCGCGCCTGACTGAGGCCGGGCGCATGCGCCCGCGCCGGGCCGTGCCCGTAGTGCTGATCATCGCCATGATGGTGATCGGCATGATGGCTATGGAGATCATGCTGATGATGGTGATCATGCGCATGATCGGCATCGCCCTCGATTCGGCTCTCGCCCTCACCGCAACCGCAGACTGTGCACATCACTCCACCTCCAGTTCTTTGATTCGCATTTCGTCACCGCCGGTGACCTGTAGTTGGTGTCCGCCACACCTGGGGCAGGGATCGTATCTGGCCGTGATCTCGACGCTGTCTGCACACCGCATGCACCATGCGGTTCCGGGCAGCGGCAGGATCTCCAGGCGGCAGCCCTCGGCAAGCGAATCCCGGCATACCAGATCGAAGCTGAATCGCATTGCCTCGACCTCCACCGCGGCCAGTGCGCCGATCTCCAGCCAGACGGTCTTCACCCTGGCGTAGTCCTGTTCGTTGGCCTGGTCCTCGAGGACCTGCAGGATCCCCTCGCAGAGTGACAGCTCATGCATCGGATGATTGCACCTCGAGGTCATAGCCGACGCAGGGATCGATCGCGTGGATCAACAGCCGCGCCTGGGTCTTCGCCGTCTCGACCGGGCCGCCTGCGATGTCGCCCAGCGCCTGCGCGGCCGGACCCTCCGGGCCAAAGTTCCATTCGGTAGGGGCCAGAATACGATAGTGTTCGATGCGATGGTCCTCGAGTCGCACCCGATGGCAGAGTCTGCCGCGCGCGGCCTCGAGTTGGCAGAGTCCCGGGGCCTCGGGCATCGGCCGATCATCTGTAAACGGACCCTGCAGACCGCCAATAGTTTCCGCCATGTCGAGCAGGCGTGCGGCCAGACGCAGCAGCAGGCCACGACCGTAGCCGTCCTGCAGCTCGGTGATCAGCGGGTGGCCCGAGTGCCGCGCGGCGGGGCCCGTCTCGCGGGGCCGGCCATCCCATGTCGGTCGTGCGATGAACTCATCGGCATCGCCGGCATCGATGCGCGCGCGCAGCGCCTCCGCGGGCAATGCCGGCAGCACCGCTGTCGACGTCGAGCCCAGCGCCTCCCAGCCTTGGTGGCGTACGAACTGCAGCATGCACGAGGCCGGGGTATCGCTGTTGTCGACCCAGTCGGCCAGGGCCTCGGCGTCGAAGGCCATAAAGTGCTGAGGTGCGCACCCGAACAGGCCCTGGCCGAGGCCGTCAGATAACGCCGCCAGGCGACTTTGCAGGTCATGCGAGGCTGTGGTGGCCGCGGCGAGTCCCGGCTCCCGGCACAGCCGGCCGCCCGGGTCGATCAGGCCGTTGATTGCCTGGATGTCCGCCATCCAACCGGCGAGCAACACGGTCTCGCGCCTCTGGCCGTGGAATTCGGGCCACTCGAGCAGCACGCGCCACAGGTGTTCGCGCAGGGTCTCCAGCTGAATCAGCAGGTCGCGCCCGTGTTCCACCGGTGCCGCCGCGGGCGTCTGTTGGGCGGACTCGATGGCGCGGATCGCCGCCACCGACTGTGCCCGGCCGCAGACATTGAACAGCAACGGGATGGTCTTCAGCACTTCGTCGATTGTTTTGCCTTCGAACAGGCGCGACGCCAGCAGCGGGCGGGTCGAGTCGATCTCGACCTGTCCCTGTGCCGGGTCGACGCGGATACTCAGCCGACCCTCGATGTTGGCCGTGCCGCTCATCCGGCGGAACCCGGGCCGCCCGGGAGGCGTCCACGCAGCAGGTCGCGGCGGCTGACCGGTCGCTGACTGAGCGACTCGTCCGGCGCGTCCGGGTCCGCGTCTGTATGTGCCTGCCAGCGCTGGGCGATCTCAACCGCATGGGTGTTGGACTCGCTGTCGCGGTTGCGCGGGTCGACGAGGGCCCCGAGTGCGGCGAAGGCGACCTCCAGCGCAGTGGCCTGGTCTGGCAGCTCGAGCACCGGCGAGAGTAGGGAGCAGGACTGGAAGCGACCGATGCCCTTCTCTTCGGCCATCACGAACTGGTAGCTGCCCGAGGGGAAGCTATAGGTACGGCCGCTGCCGATGGGGCGTTCCTGCCAGTCGTCACCCTCGCAGGGGAGCAGGACCAGGTTCATGAACCAGGGCGTGATCAACACGCCCAGGCAACCTGCCGTGGTGCGGTGAAAGCCTACTGCCTTGACCTCGAGGGCCGGATTTAAGATGGGTAGGCCGGCCATGCGCGTCCGTTGAACGTCCCTGAAGTGTCGCTCCAGGCCAAGCGTCAACGCGTCGAGCTGCAGGTCCAGATCAGTCACCCAGAATCACCATGAACTGTTCCTTGGGGCCGTCACACTCGGGGCAATGCCAATCGTCCGGCAGTCGTGCGAAGGGCGTGCCCGGGGGTATCTGCCAATAGTCATCGCCGACCTCGGGGTCGTAGACATGCCAACAGATCTTGCACTCCATGCGCGCAGCATCATGCAGCCGATCCTTGTCGCCACCGTAAGAGCCCTCAAAGGTATTCACCGGTACATCTCCAGGATCTCGTCCAGGCGCTCGATGCTGTCCGCGATGTCCTCCGGGGCCGCGATCGCGACCGAGGGGATATCGACGACCTCGATGGTGTTCAGGATCAGCGCGTCCTGTGAATTGAAGTACTTTATCCACCAGCCGTTGCGTCTTGCGGTGGTGCCGATGCGACAGTTGCCGTAACCGCGCGACAGGATGGTGACCGGTCCGACACCCAGGCGCTCGCCGAGCAGCAGCACGTCGCTCTCGGTCAACGGCAGCAGCGTGAGATTGATGGTGTGCGGTGCGTCGCCGGTTCGGTAGGCGGCCAGCTTTTCGGCCAGCTCCGCCAGCAGCGCAGGTGCGTTCTGGATTGCCGGGTCGTTGTTATCACAGGCCGTGTCGAGATCACAGTCGGCGTCGCCGAATGCCGCGCTGCGGACGATGTCAGGCACCTCGCCGATCTCGATGGCGTCGTGGACTACGCGACCATGCCCGTCAAAGTGCTGCACCCGCCATACACCGGCGAGCACCGACTCCTGGGCGCGGATCGGCGAGGGCCCGTCACAGGTGACGCTGACTTCACCTTCGCCCAGCGCCTGATTGACGAAATCCAGGTCTTCGGCCTCAAGCCGGTCGAGGTCAACGACCTGTACCGGACCGTTCCGGCGCCATCGCCGGAGGGCCTGGAGCACCTGATCGAGGACCCGCTTGCCCTGTTGCACGCCTACGGCGTCTTCGGGTTCCGGCAAGACCGGTTGATGGTAGGTCGCCATATCCGAGGGCATGGACATGTACTCCAGGCCCTCTTCGCCTGCCGTCGGCTGGGTGCCTGGGCCGACCTCGACGATCGGGATATCAGGGAATTTAGGCATTGGGCCGCTCCATCGGTTCATTGACCAGCGGGATACCGACCCCGGGGTTGTGCCTGGGCTGTCGGTCGAGTATCTCCGGGATCAACGCCATGTACTCCGACCAGTCACGTACCTTGTTGATCTTGCCGAGATAGCGCCCGTGCCTCACGAACACCAGGCAGGGCCAGACGGCGACGTCGTAGCGTTCCTTGAACAGCGACTCCAGGCTGCGGTCTACCACCAGGGCCTCGAAACGCTCGGGAAAGGCGGACATCAACTCCGGCAGTATCACCGCCACGTCGTTGGACTCGGGATAGCGTTTGGGGTCTTCGGTAAGGAATAGCGCGAGCGTCGTGTCGCGGTCCATGAAGTCGTCGAGGTTATCTGCGGTGAGCCGGGAGTAGTGATGTTGGTCGATCAGCTGATCGATCAGTGGTGAGGGCATGTGCTTACGCCTCCTTGACGAGGTGTGCGAGGTGTTCGGGTACCTGGGGTGTACGATCGATCAGGTCATCGAACAGGTGATCGATATGCGTGTCGCCCGCCATGATCTGGCTGACCGCCTGAACGGCGTCACGCATGGCCATTGCGGTGACGGGGTCGAGGACCTCGCGTGCCGCGCCGAGGAATACCAGGAGCCAGCTCCCGATCTCGGGCCTGCCGACCAGTGTCGTGTCGACCGGAATCCGCTGCGTGCCATCGAGACATACCGCGTGAAAGTCGTGTACTGACAGCACCTGCATCGGGATACCGATACACATCAGTCCTTTCTCCGGCTGTCGACATTGACGCTCATGCGGTGGTCGCCGAGATCCACCGGCTTGGGGTCGAAGGTCACGGATGCGTCGCGCAGCACGCGTTCGTCGCCCGCCCGACAGGCCTCGGCTGCATTCGGTCGATAGGCCTCGTAGGCGGCGAGATTGAGTTGCTGCGGATGCAGTCCGGCCTCCTCGGGCAGCGGGGTGGTGCGTCTCTGGTAGTCGATGCCCCTGGCCTCCAGCCAGCGCAGCGCCGCCGCGATCGCGGGCCCGATCTGCGCGCGCACACTGGGGCGCAGGCTGCCGCCATAGTCTTCGAGTTCCGCCGGCTGCACGCCGACCAGCAGGATGTGCTGGGGGTAATCGCCGAGCAGTTCCGCCATCGCCAGCACCTCCTGGAAACCGGTCTGGTGCAGGCTCATCTTCTTGGCACCCATGAAAGTCGGCACATCGGCGTCCTCGACCAGCTTCAGCGTGCCGGGGGGCAGGCCGTAGTCCACGGCGTCGAACACCACCAGCAGGTCGGCGGCCTGAACATGCTGTACGAGATAGATACCCTGGGTGCCGCCGTCCATCAGGGTGACGTTATCGGGAAAGACATAGCTGCGATGGAGCGTCTCCACGGCGCGCACACCGAAGCCCTCGTCGGCCCACAGGACGTTGCCTATCCCCAGGATGGTGACCTTCGATGCCGTCATGTTGAACCTCGATCGGTGATCCGGATGCCGGTGAGGCGGCAAGTTGCATGCCGATCCGACAGCCGACGATTAACTCGTTGTTTTTAAAACAATAGATTTCTTTCCACCAATCTCTGATCCAGATGGGCGACAACTTTGTTTCCGTTTCTGACGTCAACATGGAACAAGTTAGTCCATTCTCGGCCGGTGTCGCCATCGTGCCAGCGTCAGCGGACCTGCCGGGGCCCGCGTGCCGCAGTCAGCCCTGCTGTCGAATAGACCCGAGGGTCAGGCAATCGGCCCCCGGCCTGCGGCCGCGGTCGCCACCGCGCCGTTGCGTTCCGCCCCGGGGTGTAAAGCAAGTTTCCGGAATGGGCGCGTTCGATCGCCTCCGGCTTGCGGTTTATCGCTCACAGCCTCAGCAAAATCGGCTTTAAGTAACTGAAAAATAATTAGAAGCGTTAATTGGCAGGCTCTTTGCAGAAGCCCGGACAAGACAACCACACACGCCGGGTGAAGCGCGCAGACGCCGCGGGAGAGGAGCATGACAGAGACATTTTATGAAGTAATGCGGAGGCAGGGCATAACGCGCCGCAGCTTCCTCAAATACTGCAGCCTGACCGCTGCCGCACTGGGTCTCGGCCCGGCCTTTGTCCCCAGGATCGCGCATGCGATGGAGAACAAGCCCCGCATCCCGGTCATCTGGCTGCACGGGCTGGAGTGCACCTGCTGCACCGAATCCTTCGTCCGATCTGCGCATCCGCTCGCCAAGGACGTGGTGCTGTCGATGATATCGCTCGACTATGACGACACGATCATGGCCGCGGCTGGCCACCAGGCCGAGGCGATCATCGACGAGACCATCGAAAAATATGACGGCAACTTCATCCTCGCCTGCGAGGGCAACCCGCCGCTGAACCAGGAGGGCATGTCGTGCATCATCGCCGGCAAACCCTACCTCGACCAGCTCAAACATGCGGCGAAGCATTGCAAGGCGATCATCTCGTGGGGATCGTGCGCATCGTACGGTTGCGTGCAGGCGGCCAAGCCGAATCCGACCCAGGCGGTGCCGATCCACAAGGTCATTCATGACAAGCCGATCATCAAGGTTCCCGGTTGCCCACCGATCGCCGAAGTGATGACCGGCGTCATCACCTACATGCTGACCTTCGACCAGATACCCGAGCTCGATCGCCAGGGTCGGCCGAAGATGTTCTACAGCCAGCGCATTCACGACAAGTGCTACCGCCGACCGCATTTCGACGCCGGCCAGTTCGTCGAGACCTGGGACGACGAAGGCGCGCGCAAGGGTTACTGCCTCTACAAGGTGGGCTGCAAGGGACCGACCACCTACAACGCCTGTTCGACGATCCGTTGGAACGAAGGGACTTCGTTCCCGATCCAGGCCGGCCATGGCTGTATTGGTTGTTCGGAAGACGGCTTCTGGGACAAGGGCTCATGGTATGCCCGGCTCACGGATATCAAGCAGTTCGGGGTCGAGAGCAATGCCGACCTGTTGGGCGGTACCGCCGCCGCAGTCGTCGGAACCGCCACCGCAGTGCACCTCGGCGTCAGCGTCGTGAAGCGTGCCCAGCACAAAGGAGACCAGGAATGAGCGTCACACAAACTCCCAACGGCTACAGCCTGAATGATTCCGGTCGCCGCGTGGTCGTCGATCCGGTGACACGGATCGAGGGTCACATGCGCTGTGAGGTCAACGTCGACGAAAACAACGTGATCCGCAATGCGGTGTCGTCGGGCACGATGTGGCGCGGCCTGGAGGTGATTCTCAAGGGCCGCGATCCGCGCGATGCCTGGGCCTTCGTGGAACGTATCTGTGGCGTCTGTACTGGCTGTCATGCGCTGACGTCGGTGCGTGCGGTCGAGGATGCGCTGGGTATCCGGATCCCCAAGAATGCGCACCTGATCCGCGAGATGATGGCCAAGACGCTGCAGGTGCACGATCACGTCGTGCACTTTTACCACTTGCACGCACTCGATTGGGTGAATCCGGTCAATGCGCTCAAGGCCGATCCGAAGGAGACGTCGACGATTCAGCACCTGGTCTCGCCAAGTCATCCCAAGTCCAGTCCGGGCTACTTCCGCGACATCCAAACCCGTATCCGCAAGTTCATCGAGTCGGGTCAGTTGGGTCCGTTCAAGAACGGCTATTGGGACAATCCGGCCTACAAACTGCCGCCCGAGGTCGATCTGATGGCGGTTGCGCACTATCTCGAGGCGCTCGACATGCAGAAA
>JASFJQ010000046.1:0-9570 GCA_050121305.1 Chromatiaceae bacterium | reverse complement strand
CTCGGAGAGCCGGTCTTCGACGAAAGGGAATGCCAGCTGCGCGGTGCAACTTTTGCCGCGCCGTTGCGCGTGCTGGTGCGGTTGGTGATCTACGACAAGGACGCACCGGCGGGAGCGAAGCAGGTCAAGGACATCAAAGAGCAAGAGATCTACATGGGCGAATTGCCGCTCATGACGGATAACGGCACCTTCATCATCAACGGTACAGAACGCGTCATCGTCTCGCAGCTGCACCGCTCGCCAGGGGTGTTCTTCGATCACGACAAAGGCAAGACGCATTCCTCCGGCAAGCTGTTGTTTTCAGCGCGCGTTATTCCCTACCGCGGCTCCTGGCTGGACTTCGAGTTCGATCCCAAAGACTCGGTATTCGTGCGCATCGACCGTCGGCGCAAGCTGCCGGCGACAATCCTGCTGCGGGCATTGGGTTACGAGACTGGCGAGATCCTGGATAAATTTTTCGACAAGGACAGCTTCCAGATCGGCAAAAAGAAGATCGAACTGGCGCTGGTGCCGTCGCGACTGCGCGGGGATACCGCCAGTTTCGATATCAAAGCGGGCAGGACCGTCGTCGTCGAGGCGGGTAAGCGCATCACAGCGCGGCACATCAAGGAGCTCGAAGAGGCAGGTGTCGACAAGCTCGAGGTGCCCGATTCTGCATTCCTTGTCGGCCGGACGCTGGCACATGATGTAGTCGATAGCGGAACCGGGGAGCTTCTCGCGAAGGCCAACGACGAGATCACCGCAGAGCACGTCGATCAGTTTCTTGCCAAAGGCGTCAAGAAGGTCGAGACACTGTTCACCAATGACCTGGACCATGGGCCCTTCATTTCCGATACGTTGCGTATCGATCCGACCACCAACGCTCTGGAGGCCATGGTCGAGATCTATCGCATGATGCGCCCTGGCGAACCGCCGACCAAAGAGGCCGCGCAGAACCTGTTTCACAACCTATTTTTCACCGACGATCGCTACGACCTCTCGGCCGTTGGACGGATGAAGTTCAATCGACGCCTCGGTCGTGACGAGGCCGAGGGCGCTGGCATTCTCTACGACCACAAATACTTTGCCGGACGCGATGACGAGACGTCCAAGGAGCTGGTCGCGCAATTCGGCGAGACGTCGGACATCGTCGATGCCCTGAAGACCCTGGTGGATATCCGCAACGGTAACGGCACCGTCGACGATATCGATCATCTCGGCAACCGGCGCGTACGCTGTGTCGGAGAGATGGCCGAGAACCAGTTCCGGGTAGGCTTGGTGCGCGTCGAGCGCGCGGTCAAGGAGCGGCTCACCCTCGCAGAGTCCGAGGGCCTGATGCCGCAAGAGATGATCAATGCGAAGCCGGTCTCCGCGGCGATCAAGGAGTTCTTCGGCTCCTCGCAGCTCTCCCAGTTCATGGATCAGAACAACCCGCTGTCAGAAGTGACCCACAAGCGTCGCGTGTCCGCGCTTGGCCCGGGCGGCCTTGCGCGCGAACGCGCCGGATTTGAGGTGCGTGACGTGCACCCTACCCACTATGGCCGCGTGTGCCCTATCGAGACACCGGAAGGCCCGAATATCGGCCTGATCAACTCCTTGGCCGTCTATGCGCGCACCAACAAGTACGGTTTTCTCGAGACGCCTTACCGCAAGGTTGAGAACGGAAAAGTCACGGATCAGATCGATTACCTGTCGGCGATCGAAGAAGGGCGCTATGTAATTGCCCAGGCCAACGCCGGGTTGGACGCCGAAGGCAGGCTCGCGGATGAACTGATTTCTTGTCGCCACCAGAATGAGTTCACGCTGTCGACGCCCGACAAAATCGACTACATGGACGTCTCGCCGAAACAGATCGTATCGGTCGCGGCCTCGATGATCCCATTCTTGGAGCATGACGACGCCAACCGCGCGCTGATGGGGTCCAACATGCAGCGCCAGGCGGTGCCCACGCTGCGCGCCGAAAAGCCTCTGGTCGGTACCGGCATGGAGCGAACCGTCGCGGTCGACTCTGGTGTGACCGTGGTGGCCAAGCGTGGCGGTGTTATCGAATCCGTCGACGCGGCCCGCATCGTGGTGCGCGTGAATGATAACGAGACCGTGGCAGGGGAGGCCGGCGTCGATATCTACAATCTGACCAAGTACACCCGCTCCAATCAGAACACCTGCATCAACCAGCGTCCCTTGGTGTTGGTGGGCGATGAGATCTCGCGTGGTGATGTACTCGCCGACGGCCCCTCGACCGATATGGGCGAACTGGCACTCGGCCAAAACCTGCGTGTCGCGTTCATGCCGTGGAACGGCTACAACTTCGAAGATTCCATCCTGATCTCGGAGCAGGTGGTCAAGGAGGATCGATTCACAACGATCCATATCGAAGAATTGACCTGCATGGCCCGCGATACCAAGTTGGGTTCAGAAGAGATTACCGGCGACATCCCGAATGTCGGCGAGGCCGCGCTGGCTAAGCTGGATGAGTCAGGCATCGTTTATGTCGGCGCCGAAGTGCACGAGGGCGACATCCTGGTGGGCAAGGTGACGCCCAAGGGCGAGACGCAACTGACCCCGGAAGAGAAGTTGCTGCGCGCGATCTTTGGGGAAAAGGCCTCGGATGTGAAAGACACCTCACTGCGTGTCTCATCCGGCATGGCCGGCACGGTGATCGATGTCCAGGTCTTCACCCGCGACGGCGTTGACAAAGATGCCCGCGCGCTGCAGATCGAAGAGGCCGAGCTGGCGCTGGTCCGCAAGGACATGAACGACCAGCTGCGCATCATGGAGGAAGACACCTTCGACCGCGTCGAGAAGATGCTGATCGGCAAGGTGGCCGAGGGTGGTCCGAACAAGCTCAAGGCCGGCGCCAAGATTACCAAGGGCTATCTTGCCGAAATCGATCGTGACCAATGGCTCGAGATCCGCCTGAAGAATGAAGAATCCGCCGCCCAGCTCGAGGCCATTGCGGCGCAGGTCAGCCAGTTGCGCGACGATTTCCGCGAGCGCTACGAAGAGAAGAAACGCAAGCTCACCTCGGGCGACGATCTCGCACCGGGTGTGTTGAAGATGGTCAAGGTCTACGTCGCGGTCAAGCGTCGTGTTCAGCCGGGCGACAAAATGGCGGGTCGTCATGGCAACAAAGGGGTAATTTCGATGATCGTACCGGTCGAAGACATGCCGTTCGACGAGAACGGCCGGCCGGTCGACATCGTATTGAACCCGCTCGGTGTGCCATCGCGGATGAATATCGGGCAGATCCTCGAGACCCACCTCGGTTTTGCTGCCAAAGGGGTCGGTGAGCGCATCGGCCGGATGCTCGACGCCCAGGTCAAGGCCAAGGAGCTGCGCGACTTCCTAGACCAGGTTTACAACGGCAGCGGCAAGAAAGAGGATCTTGATAGTCTGACCGACGAGGAAATCGTCGCGATGGCCGGCAATTTGCGCGGCGGCGTGCCGACGGCCACCCCGGTCTTCGATGGCGCCAACGAAGACGAGATTCGGCATATGTTGAACCTCGCGGAAGCAGACCCGGACGGCCAGACGCAGCTCTACGATGGACGCACCGGGGAAGCTTTCGAGCGCCGGGTCACTGTGGGCTACATGTACATGATCAAGCTCAACCATCTCGTCGATGACAAGATGCACGCGCGCTCCACTGGTCCATACAGTCTCGTCACGCAGCAGCCCCTGGGGGGTAAGGCGCAGTTCGGGGGTCAGCGTTTCGGTGAAATGGAGGTCTGGGCCCTGGAGGCTTATGGTGCCGCCTACACCCTGCAGGAGATGCTGACGGTCAAGTCGGACGACGTGAATGGCCGTACCCGGATGTACAAGAACATCGTCGACGGAGATCACCGTATGGAACCCGGGATGCCGGAATCCTTCAACGTGCTGGTCAAAGAGATCCGTTCGCTCGGCATCAATATCGAGCTCGAGCAGGACTGAGGCTTATGCCGTTAATCACCCCATTTGAGAATACGCAACGGGAGATAAGGTCTTGAAAGATCTTCTGAAGATTCTGAAACAGCAGGGCCAAAGTGAAGAGTTCGATGCTATCCGCATCGGCCTGGCGTCGCCCGAAATGATTCGCTCGTGGTCGTACGGCGAAGTCAAGAAGCCCGAGACGATCAACTATCGCACTTTCAAGCCGGAACGCGAGGGACTGTTCTGCGCGAAGATATTTGGTCCAATCAGCGATTACGAGTGTCTGTGCGGCAAATACAAGCGCCTCAAGCATCGCGGCGTCGTCTGTGAGAAGTGTGGCGTCGAGGTGACGCTTGCCAAGGTGCGGCGAGAGCGCATGGGCCACATCGAACTGGCTAGCCCGGTCGCGCATATCTGGTACCTGAAATCGCTGCCGTCTCGCATCGGCCTGCTGCTGGACATGACGCTGCGTGACATAGAGCGCGTGCTGTATTTCGAGTCCTATGTCGTCATCGATCCGGGCATGACCCCACTCGAGCGTTTTCAACTGATGACCGATGAGCAGTATCTCGAGGCGGTCGAGGAAAACGGCGACGAGTTCGATGCGCGCATGGGTGCCGAGGCGGTCTATGAGCTGCTGCGCACCATGGATATCGACAAAGAGATAGCGCGCATGCGCGAGGAAGTCGAAGCGACCAACTCGGAAACCAAGATCAAGAAGATTGCCAAGCGGCTCAAACTGCTGGAGTCCTTGCAGGATTCTGGCAATCGGCCGGAATGGATGATCCTGACCGTGCTGCCCGTGCTGCCGCCGGAACTGCGCCCGCTGGTGCCGTTGGACGGTGGGCGTTTCGCGACCTCGGATCTCAACGACCTGTACCGCCGCGTCATCAACCGCAACAATCGCCTGAAGCGCCTCTTGGACCTCAATGCGCCGGACATCATCGTGCGCAATGAGAAGCGCATGCTCCAGGAATCGGTGGATGCGCTGTTGGATAACGGTCGGCGCGGTCGCGCGATAACCGGCACCAACAAGCGGCCCCTGAAGTCGCTGGCCGATATGATCAAGGGTAAGCAGGGCCGTTTCCGTCAGAACCTGCTCGGTAAGCGTGTTGACTACTCCGGCCGTTCTGTGATCGTGGTCGGACCGACCTTGAAGCTTCATCAGTGCGGTATTCCGAAAAAGATGGCGCTCGAGCTGTTCAAGCCATTCATTTTTTCAAAGCTGCAGTTTCGCGGCCTGGCGACCACCATCAAGGCCGCCAAGAAGCTCGTTGAGCGAGGCGCTCCCGAGGTCTGGGACATTCTGGAGGAAGTGATTCGGGAGCACCCGATAATGCTGAACCGGGCGCCGACACTGCACCGCTTGGGCATCCAGGCGTTTGAGCCCGTGCTGATCGAGGGCAAGGCTATCCAGCTTCACCCCTTAGTCTGCACCGCTTTCAATGCCGACTTTGACGGCGACCAGATGGCGGTTCACGTGCCGCTTTCCATCGAGGCGCAACTTGAGGCGCGTACCCTGATGATGGCCTCGAACAACGTGCTGTCGCCTGCCAATGGCGAGCCCGTCATCGTGCCCACGCAAGACGTGGTCTTGGGGCTCTACTACATGACGCGCGAGCGCGTAAACGCCAAGGGCGAGGGCATGGCGTTCAGCAACATTGCCGAGGCCCGCCGGGCCTATGAGTCGGGTGCGGCCGACCTGCATGCGCGTGTAAAGGTGCGCATCGAGGAGAACGTGCGTAACGCCGACGACGAGCACGAGATGATCAGCGCGGTGAAAGAGACTACCGTCGGTCGCGCGCTGCTGTGGGATATCGTTCCGCGCGGTCTGTCCTTCGATCTGGTCAACAAAGCCATGAGTAAGAAGGCGATCTCCCGCCTGGTCAACGCCTGCTATCGTCGACTGGGCTTGAAAGATACGGTCGTTTTCGCGGACCAGCTGATGTACCTGGGGTTTCGGCAGGCAGCGCGGGCCGGTGTCTCGATCGGCGTGAATGACATGGCGATTCCTTCTGAGAAGGCCGAGATCCTGGCCGCGGCAGAGAGCGAGGTGCAGGAGATCCAGGACCAGTTCAACTCGGGTCTTGTCACCAACGGTGAGCGTTACAACAAGGTCGTGGACATCTGGTCGCACACGAATGATCAGGTGGCGCGCGCGATGATGGCCAAGCTCGGTAAGGAGCAGGTAACCGATCGCGACGGGCAGGAAGTCGAGCAGGATTCGTTCAATTCGATTTACATGATGGCCGATTCAGGTGCGCGTGGCTCCGCCGCGCAGATTCGCCAGTTGGCCGGTATGCGCGGCCTGATGGCCAAGCCGGACGGCTCCATCATCGAGACACCGATCACGGCCAACTTCCGCGAAGGCCTCGACGTTCTGCAGTACTTCATCTCCACGCACGGTGCGCGTAAAGGGCTTGCGGATACCGCGCTCAAGACCGCCAACTCGGGTTATTTGACGCGCCGGCTGGTCGATGTCGCGCAGGATATGGTCATCACCACCCATGACTGCGGCACCACGAAGGGGCTGCTGATGCAACCCATCATCGAGGGCGGCGATGTAGTAGAACCATTGCGCGAACGCATCCTTGGTCGGGTCGCGGCCGTCGACGTGCTGCGCCCGGGTGACGGTGAAGTGATCTGCGAGGCCGGCACGCTGCTCGATGAGGGGCTGGTTGATTTGCTGGAGGAGGCGGGTGTCGACCAGGTGATCGTTCGTTCACCCATCTCTTGCGAGACGCGCCAGGGCATCTGCGGCAAGTGTTACGGTCGCGATCTGGCGCGCGGCCACGAGGTGAACATCGGTGAGGCGGTCGGTGTCATCGCTGCGCAATCCATTGGTGAGCCGGGTACGCAGCTCACCATGCGTACATTCCATATCGGCGGTGCCGCGTCACGGTCGGCCGCAGTCAACAGTATCGAGGTGAAAAACGCCGGTACCGTGAGGCTGCATAACATCAAGACTGTCGAGCACGCGAATGGCAACCTGGTCGCGGTATCGCGTTCCGGCGAGGTCATCGTGGCAGACGAGGTAGGGCGCGAGCGCGAGCGCTATAAACTGCCCTATGGTGCCGTCCTCCTGGTGCACGACGGGGACGCGGTCACCGGCGGCCAGATGGTCGCCAACTGGGATCCGCACACCCACCCGGTCATCACCGAGGTAGCGGGTACCTTGCGTTTTGTGGACTTCGTCGAGGGCGTGACGGTGCAGAAGCAGACAGACGAGGTGACGGGTCTGTCCTCGATCGTCGTGCTCGATCCCAAGCAGCGTCCGACGAGCGGCAAAGACTTGCGCCCGATCGTCAAGCTGGTCGACGACAAGGGCAATGACGTCAACATCGTCGGCACTACGCTACCGGCGAACTACTTTCTGCCTGGTGGCGCGATCGTGGGCGTCAGCGACGAAGCAAAGGTCGGCGTCGGCGACGTCCTGGCGCGGATTCCCCAGGAATCCTCGAAGACTCGTGATATCACCGGCGGCCTGCCGCGGGTCGCGGACTTGTTCGAGGCGCGCAAGCCGAAGGAGCCGGCAATCCTGGCCGAGGCGAGTGGCACGGTCAGTTTTGGTAAGGACACCAAGGGTAAACAGCGCCTGATCATCACGATGGCTGACGGCGAGCAAAACGAGTCGCTAATCCCCAAATGGCGTCATGTGAACGTGTTCGAGGGCGAGCACGTGGAAAAAGGGGAGGTGATAGCCGACGGTGAGCTGAATCCGCACGATATTCTGCGTCTGCAGGGTGTGACGGAGCTGGCCGAGTATCTGGTCAAAGAGATCCAGGACGTCTACCGCCTGCAGGGCGTCGGTATCAACGACAAGCACATCGAGGTGATCATCCGGCAGATGCTGCGCAAAGTCGAGATCGTCGACCCCGGCGAGACCCGATTGTTGCGCGGCGAGCAGGTCGAGCGTGCGCGGCTCCTCGAGGAGAATGAGAATGCCGAGGCCGCTGAGAAGCTGACCGCCAAGTTCGAGCCACTGCTGCTGGGGATCACCAAGGCGTCGCTGGCGACCGAGTCTTTCATCTCGGCGGCCTCTTTCCAGGAGACCACGCGTGTTCTGACGGAGGCGTCGGTGCGCGGCGTGCGCGATACCCTGAACGGCCTGAAGGAGAATGTCATCGTCGGCCGTCTCATCCCGGCCGGGACCGGTCTGGCGCATCATAACGAGCGGCGCCGGGCCCGCCAGGAGGCGCTGGCCGCCGGGGCGCCGGTCGAAATGGCCACAGAGGAAGTGGAAGAGGCGATCAAGCAGGCGCTCAATACCAGCGACAGCGAGTAAGTCCCCCCGAAAATGCCCCCGACCGCTGTTGACAGCGGTTGGGGGTACGCATAGAATTCGCAGCCTTCGCTAAAGGCACTCCATGGCGTGTGCCTGAAAAATATGCGGCAAATCAGCCGCTTCGCGAACTGTTAATCGAATCGAGTGATCGACACCCTCGCCCGGCGCTTGTTCAAGCGGGCCGGACGGGATCGGTTACGCGAATTTTTGATGTCGATTGCGGAATCGATGCGTTCTGAAGGCGGAAAGTTTTAGACATGGCAACTATCAATCAGCTGGTGCGCAAGCCGCGTAAGCGCAAGGTGGAAAAGAGCAACGTCCCGGCGCTCGACGCGTGTCCTCAAAAGCGTGGCGTCTGCACCCGCGTCTACACCACGACGCCGAAGAAGCCGAACTCGGCGCTGCGCAAAGTGGCGCGCGTACGCCTGACCAACGGCTTCGAGGTATCCAGTTACATCGGTGGTGAGGGCCACAACCTTCAGGAACACAGCGTGGTGCTGATCCGCGGCGGCCGTGTTAAGGATCTGCCCGGTGTCCGCTATCACGTGGTGCGCGGGAGCCTCGACACCTCCGGTGTCGACAAGCGACGCCAGGGCCGGTCGAAGTATGGCGCCAAACGGCCCAAGGGTTGATTGGGGTCTTGCGCAGTTGGGTGAGGTCAGGGGCCGACCCCGGGTAAATCATAGAGTAGAGCGAAATGCCTAGAAGACGAGTTGCAGCCAAACGCGAAATCCTGCCTGACCCGAAATTCGGCAGTCAGACGCTGGCGAAATTTGTGAACATGGTAATGGAAGACGGCAAGAAGGCCGTCGCCGAGCGCATTTTGTACGGCGCGCTAGACACTGTCAGCAGCAAGCGCGGCGGTGATCCGATGGATACCCTCGAACAGGCGCTCGAGAACGTGCGCCCGGTGGTCGAGGTTAAGTCGCGCCGGGTGGGTGGTGCGACCTATCAGGTGCCGGTGGAGGTTCGACCGGTGCGCCGGAATGCACTTGCGATGCGCTGGCTCATCGACGCGTCGCGTAAGCGCAGCGAAAAATCGATGGCGGCCCGTCTGGCTGGCGAATTGCTGGACGCGTCCGATCAAAAAGGCGCCGCAGTAAAGAAGAAGGAAGAGACTCATCGTATGGCCGAGGCCAACAAAGCGTTTTCGCATTATCGCTGGTAAGCATCAGCAACAACGTTCTTTAAGATTACGGGGCGGGAAAAGACAGTGGCACGTACCACACCCATTGAGCGCTATCGGAATATCGGCATCATGGCGCATATCGATGCCGGTAAGACGACGACGACAGAGCGCGTGCTCTACTACACCGGCGTGTCCCACAAGATTGGTGAGGTGCACGATGGGGCTGCGACCATGGACTGGATGGAGCAGGAGCAAGAGCGTGGAA
>JASFJQ010000045.1:0-9586 GCA_050121305.1 Chromatiaceae bacterium | reverse complement strand
CAGGTGCTGTTGATGATGACAGCATTGAGCATGCTGCCGGCGGCATTGATCCTGATGACCTCTTTCACCCGCATCGTGATTGTGTTGTCCATCCTGCGCCAGGCGTTGGGCACGGCGCAGACACCCTCCAATCAGATCCTGATCGGTCTCGCGCTGTTCCTTACCTTTTTCATCATGGGCCCGGTGCTGAGCGAGGTCTACGCGGTCGCCCTGGAACCCTATCTGGCGGATGAGATGTCTGCCCAGGCGGCGATCGACGCCGCAAAGATTCCAGTACGCGAGTTCATGCTGGCGCAGACGCGCGACGACGACCTGGCATTGTTCGCGCGCATCTCCGGTCAGGAGACCTTTGCACAAGAGGCCGACGTGCCGTTCACCCTGCTGATGCCGGCGTTTGCCACCAGTGAGCTGAAGACTGCATTTCAGATCGGCTTTCTGTTGTTCATTCCTTTTCTGGTGATCGACCTTGTCGTCGCGAGCGTGTTGATGTCGATGGGCATGATGATGCTGTCCCCGCTGATCATCTCGCTGCCGTTCAAGATCATGCTGTTCGTGCTGGTCGACGGTTGGGCGCTCGTGATGGGGACGCTCGCAACCAGTTTCTACGTTTAGGGGCAGGCGAATGGACGCAGATAGCGTAATGAATATCGGCCGCCAGGCGATGGAGGTCACTATGCTGTTGGCGGCACCGATCCTACTCGCATCGCTGGCGGTCGGTTTGATTGTCGCGATGTTTCAGGCGGCGACGCAGATCAACGAGATGACCCTGAGCTTCGTACCCAAGCTGATGATTATCGCGGTGGTCATGATAACGGCCGGCCCGTGGATGATTCGACAGATCACAGGATTCACTACGCGCCTGATCGAAAATGTCCCCTATATGATTGGCTAGCAATGCAGTTCAGCGAGGCGCAACTCAGTCAATGGCTGGCCGGATTTCTCTGGCCGCTGATGCGCATCGGCGCGATGCTGATGGTGGCGCCGATCTTCAGTGTTCGCCAGGTCCCGGTACGCGTGCGGTTATTGCTGGCGGTGCTCATTACCCTGGTCGTACAGCCGGTGCTGCCGCCCGCGCCCGTGGTCTCGGTGTTTGGTACCGATGCCTTGCTGATCGCGCTGCAGCAGATTGTGATCGGCGTGGCACTCGGTTTCGTCCTGCAGATGGCGTTCAACGCCCTGATCTTCGCCGGCCAGGCAATGGCCTACAGCATGGGTCTGGGCTTTGCCAGCATGATGGACCCGACGAATGGTGTGCAGGTGCCGGTCGTCGCGCAGTTCTGGTTGATCCTGGCGATGCTCGCCTTTTTGATGCTGAACGGCCATCTGGTGCTGATCAGCGCGATCGTCGAGACCTTTAGTGTGCTGCCGGTCGCCACCGATGGCCTGACCCGCGCGGGTGCCTGGGAGCTGGTTTCCTGGGCCTCGCGCATGTTCGCCGCCGGCGTGCTGATGGCGACGCCGGTAATCATCTCGCTGCTGCTGGTCAACATCGGCATGGGTGTAGTCTCCCGTGCGGCGCCGCAGTTGAACATCTTCGCGATCGGTTTCCCGGTCACGCTGCTGATGGGCTTCGTGCTGATCTGGATGACCATTCCGCAGGTGATGGGGAGCTTTGGCGGCCTGGTAACCGAGGCCTTTGCGCGCTCTGCCCTGGTACTGAGTACGAGGTAGCCGGGATGGCGGAGAACCAGGACGGCCAAGAAAAATCCCATGACCCCACCAGTAAGCGGGTCATGGACGCACGCAAGAAAGGCCAGGTCCCCCGCTCGCGTGAACTCAACACCATGGCCATCACGCTGCTGGGCGTCGGTGCGCTGATGGCCCTCGGACCATCTCTGGCCGATGGTCTGAATCGACTGTTCTTGGAGCAGTTCGTACTGCGGCGCAGCGACATCTTCGATACCAACGCGATGCTGGCACATCTGGTGAAGGCCATAGGGGATGCCCTGTTCATGCTGGTGCCGTTCTTTCTCGTGATGATCGTCGCGGCGGTGCTGTCTTCGGTGGCATTGGGCGGTTTCAACCTTAGCTTCGAGGCGATGCAGCCGAAGCTGTCCAAGCTCGACCCGATCAAGGGTATGAAGCGCATATTCTCGGCGAAGGGACTGATGGAGCTGCTGAAATCGCTGGGTAAGTTCGTGCTGATCGCTTCGGCAACCGTGATGCTGCTGCACCTTTGGGCGGAAGACCTGCTGCGTCTGGGCGACCTCAGCGTCGAGCAATCGCTGGGCGCAGGTATGGACATGGTGGCCTGGTCGTCGCTGATGCTTTCGTCGACGCTGATCATCATGGCCCTGATCGACGTGCCCTTTCAGCTTTGGCAGTACAAGCGCGACTTGAAGATGACCCAGCAGGAGGTCCGCGACGAGCTCAAGGAGACCGAGGGTCGGCCTGAGGTGAAGTCGCATATCCGACAGATGCAGCGCGAGATGGCCCAGCGAAGGATGATGCAGGAGGTGCCAAAGGCCGATGTGATCGTCACCAACCCGACGCATTATGCGGTCGCGCTTCGCTACAACCCCGATGAAATGCATGCCCCGGTTGTCGTTGCCAAGGGCAAGGATCTGGTGGCTGCCAACATTCGTGACATCGCCGACGCCCACGCCATCCCGCGCGTCGAGGCACCGGCGCTTGCACGCGCCGTCTACTTCAATACCGAACTCGGTCAGCAGATACCGGCCGCGCTGTTCCTGGCGGTGGCGCAGCTGCTGGCCTATGTATTCCAGCTTCGGGCCTACCGGGCGGAGGGTGGTGATATCCCGACGCCACCGCAGGAGTACCCGGTGCCGCCGGAGTATCGACATGATTGATGTGGCCGTGAAGATCCCGGGCTTCCATACGCCGGCCCACTGCACAGGCTCGCACGGAGGAAAGCACTGATGGAAATGGTGATGGGGGCCTTCCGGCAAGTGGGTGCGCGCGGACTCGGGGCACCAATACTCATCCTGATGCTGCTGGCGATGGTGGTGCTGCCGCTGCCGCCGTTCCTGCTCGACCTGTTCTTTACCTTCAATATCGCGCTCTCGCTCGTGGTGCTGCTGGTGACTGTGTATGCACTGCGCCCACTGGATTTCACGATGTTCCCATCTTTGCTGCTCGTGGCGACACTGTTGCGTCTGGCGTTGAACGTCGCGTCGACACGCGTCGTGCTGCTCGAGGGGCACAACGGCGGCGACGCAGCCGGCAAGGTGATCGAGGCATTCGGCGAGTTCGTGGTCGGCGGCAACTACGCGGTGGGCCTCGTGGTCTTCGCGATCCTGGTGATCATCAACTTTGTCGTTGTGACCAAGGGCGCCGGGCGGGTGTCCGAGGTCTCCGCGCGCTTCACCCTCGATGCCATGCCGGGCAAGCAGATGGCGATTGACGCCGATCTGAATTCCGGGCTGATCGACCAGACCGAGGCGCGCCTGCGCCGCGAGGAGGTCGGACGCGAGGCCGATTTCTACGGCGCGATGGATGGCGCCTCGAAGTTCGTGCGCGGTGATGCCGTCGCGGGAATCCTGATCCTGATTATCAACATCATCGGCGGCCTGGCGATCGGCATGGGGCAGCATGATCTGGATTTTGGCACGGCGATGCGGTTTTACGCGCTGCTGACCATCGGTGACGGCCTGGTCGCTCAGCTGCCGTCACTGCTGTTGTCGACCTCAGCGGCGATTATCGTAACGCGCGTCTCGCGCGCCGAGGATCTCGGCAGCCAGGTCTCCACCCAGCTGCTGCACAATCCGCGGGCGCTCGCGATTACCGCCGCGATCTTGCTGGTGCTTGGCATGATCCCCGGGATGCCGAATCTGGTCTTTCTGCTGCTCGGTGGTGCCGTGGGCGGCGCGGCCTACCTGATCGCCAGGCGCGAGAGTGAACCGGCGGCTGCGACCGAGAGCGCACCGCCGCAGGTCTCACCGGACGACGTCGGCGAGGTGCGGGAACTCACCTGGCAGGACGTTCAGCCAGTCGATGTGATTGGACTCGAGGTCGGTTATCGCCTGATTCCGCTGGTCGACCGGGACCAGGGCGGGCAGCTGATGACGCGCATCAAGGGCGTGCGCAAGAAGCTCTCGCAGGAGCTGGGCTTCCTGGTGCAATCGGTGCACATCCGCGACAACCTGGACCTGGCGCCGAACGCCTATCGCATCACCCTCAACGGGGTGCCCGTCGGCGAGGCCGAGGTATTCGTCGATCGCGACCTGGCGATCAATCCCGGAAAGGTATTCGGCGACCTCAAGGGCGTCCCGACCACCGATCCTGCGTTCGGTCTGCAGGCGGTCTGGATCGATGCGGCACAGCGCGACCAGGCACAGACCCTGGGTTACACCGTGGTGGATGCGAGCACGGTGGTGGCGACCCACCTCAGCGAACTGCTGCAGTCGCATGCGCATGAATTGCTCGGTCATGACGAAGTGCAGCAGCTGCTCGACAACCTGGCGCAGATCGCGCCAAAGCTGGTCGAGGACCTGGTACCCAAGCTGCTGCCGCTGGCGGTGGTCCTGCGCGTCTTGCAGAACCTGCTGCAGGAGGGCGTGCCGATCCGTGATTTGCGCACGATCGCCGAAACGCTGGCGGAGCAGGCCACCAAAAGTCAAGATGCCGGCGCTTTGACGGCCGCGGTCAGGGTCGCCCTCTCTCGCTCTATCGTTCAACAAGCCATTGGTGCAAAAGGAGAAATTCCTGTGATCGTGCTCGAGCCAGGATTGGAACGGCTCTTGCAGCAGACCCTGGTGAACGCAGGAGAGGACGGTGCCGGCGTCGAGCCAGGGATGCTCGAACAGCTGCAGGGCGCCATGCAGGATACCGCTCGCCAACAGGAGCTAAGCGGTGAAGACAGTGTCCTGCTGGTGGCCGCGGCGATTCGTCCCTGGATGGCCAAGTTCGCGCGTCACAGTGTGCCGGGTATGCGCGTCCTCTCCTACAACGAGATCCCCGATAACCGCCAGATCAAGGTGATCAGCACTATCGGTAGGAAACCGACAGAGGCCTAGGGACCGCAATGCGGTCCGGCAATGAGTGAGGACCGCTGGACATGAAGATAAAGCGTTTTGTTGCGCAGGATATGCGGCAGGCCCTGCGCATGGTACGCGAGGCGCTTGGCGAAGACGCCGTCATACTCTCCAACAAATCGATCGATGGTGGCGTAGAACTGACGGCCGCCGTGGATCTGGTCGATGACGACAGCGCCGAGGTCGTCGATCAACGCATCCCCTCGCGGCAGCCGGTTGCCGCAACGGCGACAAAAACTGCCGCCAATAGGCCGGCGGCAGTGTCCGAAGATGCACTGGCCGACATGCGGCGCGAGATGCAGAACCTGCGTCGCTGGATGCAGGCCGAATTGAGCGGCCTGAGCTGGTACGACCTGGGGCAGCGTGCGCCACACTCGCAGGCGCTGCTCGGCCGACTGATGGCCCTCGGGCTGGATGCCGAGCTGGCGCGCCGTCTGTCGGAGCGGGTCAGCGGTACCGAAGAACTGGAACAGGCCTGGCGCGAGGCGCTTTATCTGCTCGCCGACGAGATCCGCGTGTGCGAATCAGAGATCCTGGAGCGGGGTGGGGTGGTGGCACTGGTCGGACCCACCGGCGTCGGCAAGACCACCACGATCGCAAAGATCGCGGCACGCTTTGCGCTGCGCCACGGCCACCGCAACGTAGCCCTGATCACGACCGACAACTTCCGCATCGGCGCGCGCGATCAGCTGCAGACTTATGCGCGTATCCTCAATGTGCCGGTGCGCACCGCGACCGATGCCAACGAAATGCGCGAGGCCTTGAATCTGCTAGGCGACCGCCGACTGATCCTGGTCGATACCGCGGGCATGGCAGCGGCGCATGAGCGCATCGTCGACCAACGCGACATTCTCGCAACGGCCGGCGCCGAACTAACCACCCTGTTGACATTGTCGGCGACCACGGAGGCGGCCGCGGTGCAACGCGCGCTACGCCTGTTCGCCGACTTCCATCCGAATGCCTGCGTACTCACCAAGCTGGATGAGGCCGCCAGTCTCGGCAGTCTGCTGTCGGCGCTGATCCAGGCAGGGCTACCGGCCGCTTTCGTCACCGACGGCCAGCGCGTGCCCGAAGACCTGCAGGTGGCCCGGGCGCATCCGCTGGTGACGCGCGCGGCCGAACTGCTGGCCGAGAACCCCACGGCCCTCGACACCGGCTATCTGGCCCTCGCACTTGGTGGAGCCCAGCAACATGCTAATGCCTGAAGGCCAGCTCGATCAGGCCAGCGGCCTGCGTGAAATGATCGACCCACGGCCGATCCGGGCGATCGCGGTGACCGGCGGCAAGGGTGGTGTCGGCAAGACCAATGTCTCGGTCAACCTCGGCGTAGCCGCGGCCGAGATGGGGCAGAAAGTCCTATTGCTGGATGCCGACCTCGGCCTGGCCAATATCGACGTCGTCCTCGGCCTGCATCCTCAATATGACCTGTCGCATGTGATGCGCGGTGAGCGCGCCCTCGAAGAGGTATTGATCGAAGGGCCGTCCGGACTCAAGGTGATCCCCGGGGCCTCGGGGGTGCAGGCGCTGGCCGAGCTCAGCCCGGCCGAGCATACCGGGCTGATACGCGCATTCAGTGAAGTCGCCTGCGATACCGATCTGTTGATCGTCGACACCGCCGCCGGTATCTCCGACACGGTGCTGAGCTTCTCGCGCGCAGCGCACGAGATAGTCGTCGTGGTGTGTGACGAGCCGGCGTCGATCACCGACGCCTACGCAATCATTAAGCTGCTCAACCGAGATCATGGGCATCAGCGTTTCCGCATCCTCGCGAACATGGTGCGCAGCGCCCAGGAAGGGCGCGAACTCTACAACAAGATGTGCCGCGTAACCGATCGTTACCTCGATGTGACCCTCGGATTCATGGGCGCTGTGCCCTTCGATGACAGCCTGCGCAAGGCTGTCCGGACGCAGCGGCCCGTCGTACAGGCGTTCCCGCGCAGTCGGGTCGCCCAAGTGTTCCGCAACCTGGCGAAAAAGATAGAGACATGGCCGCAGCCCAGCGGGGCCAACGGCCAGGTGCAGTTCTTCGTCGAACGCCTGATTAAATATTCCAGTGACTACGGGGAGATGGTGCTGTGAGCAATCTTGCAACTTATGGGGCAACACCGGAGCAGGGTTTTGATGACCTGGTGACGCGGCATGCGCCGCTGGTCAAACGAATCGCCTACCACCTGATGAATCGCCTGCCGCCTTCGGTGCAGGCCGAGGACCTGATCCAAGCCGGAATGATTGGTCTGATCGAGGCCAGCCGCAACTACGACCCGAGCCAGGGGGCCAGCTTCGAGACCTATGCGGGGATACGCATTCGCGGCGCCATGCTTGACGAAATCCGTCGTTCGGACTGGACGCCGCGCTCGGTACACCGCAAGGCACGCATGGTCGCCGATGCGATGCGCGAGATAGAGAACTCGGAAGGCCGCGACGCACGCGACGTCGAGGTGGCGGAGTCGTTGGGGATGTCGCTGGAGGATTATCACCATGTCCTGCAGGACGCCTCCGGTGCGCGCATCTTCAGCTATGAGGAGCTGAGCGAAGTCGGCGAGGTAGTTCCTACCGAGGGTAGCATGGCGCGACCGCGCAATCTGTTCGAGGACGGTCCGGCACGTGGCCTGGAGAAGAGTCATTTCCGCGAGGCGTTGCGCGATGCCATCGCCGGTCTGCCGGAGCGTGAGCGGCTGGTGATCGCCCTCTACTATGACGAGGAACTGAATCTGCGGGAGATCGGACAGGTGCTTGGCGTCAGCGAGTCGCGGGTCTGTCAGATCCACAGCCAGGCTGCGCTGCGCCTGCGTTCACGGCTGTCCGAATGGCTGTCGGGTGACGTGCTTTAACGGCGAAAAACAGAAAAAACCGCCTACGGTTTTTCATCGTTGTGCCGATATCCGGAGGTAACCGGTGGCATGGGGCAGACGCGCCTGCCCCTCGATTGACGTTCGGAGGTTGCCTTGAACAAGAGCATGAAAATCCTCATCGTGGATGACTTTTCCACGATGCGTCGGATTATCAAGAACCTGCTGCGTGATCTCGGTTTTACCAACACTCAGGAAGCCGATGACGGCACGACCGCGCTACCGATGTTAAAGGACGGTGGTTTCGATTTTCTGATCACCGATTGGAATATGCCCGGTATGCAGGGGCTCGATCTCCTCAAGGCCGTGCGTGCGGACGACAAGTTGCACGGGCTCCCGGTCCTCATGGTCACTGCGGAATCCAAACGAGAGCAAATCGTCGAGGCGGCACAGGCCGGTGTCAACGGCTATGTGGTCAAGCCGTTCACCGCCGGGACACTGCAAGAAAAGATCAGCAAGATTTTCGAACGCGCCGCGGCTTAGATCGGGATGCAATCCGAGACATCAGACAGCCCGGGCGCGGTACAAGACAATGTCGCGTTGGCCCGAATTCTGGTCGACCACCTCGAGACCGGTAATCAACACGAGGCGATGTCGGTACTTGCCCAACTGGCCGGTTTCCGTGACAGCGTCTTGTTTGAGCAGCTTGGGCGCCTGGCGCGCGAGCTCCACGACTCGATCAACAGCTTCATACTGGATGCGGCGCTAGAGGATATCGCCCGGCACGAGATGCCCGATGCCGCCCAGCGCCTGCGCTACGTCATCACGACCACGGAGCAGGCCGCCAATACGACACTCAGCGCTGTCGAGGACAGTCTGCCGCTGGTCGATTCGCTGCGCAGAGACGCCCACGAACTCGCAGAAAGATGGGACGGCTTGGATCCGCGGCAGCTCTCGACCGGGGACTATCCTGACCTCAGCCGCGAACTTTCCGGATTCCTCGCGGTTACCCAGGCCAACACCCAGGCGCTGCACGAAAAACTGTCCGATGTTCTGCTGGCACAGGCCTATCAGGACATTACCGGCCAGATAATTCGTAAGGTGATCGACCTGGTGAACGACGTCGAAGACAAACTTGTAGAGCTGGTCCGTCTCTCGGGGCACCCGGCGACCGGTGTCAGACGGCAGGCTGGGACGAGCAAGAATACCGCTTCGCAGGGACCAGTGGTCCCCGGGGCCGACAGGGGCGACGTGGTGAGCGGTCAGGATGACGTCGATGAACTGCTCTCCAGCCTGGGGTTCTGAGTCATGGGACTCAATGCAGAAGACGACATCCTGCAGGACTTTCTGGTAGAGGCCGCGGAGATCGCCGAGCAGCTGGGTGAACAGTTGGTCGATCTGGAGCAACACGCCGGCGATGCGGAGCTGCTCAACGCCATCTTCCGCGGCTTTCATACCATCAAGGGCGGTGCCGGTTTCCTGGAGATCGATCCGCTGGTCGAGACCTGCCATTGTGCTGAAGATGTCTTCAATAGCCTCCGCCAGGGCCAGCGCACACTGACGCCGGATCTGATGGATGCGATCCTACAGGCGCTGGACAAGATCAACGCGATGATGCTTGCGCTGCGCGCCGGCGAAGCGGTGGAACCCGCGGATTCAGCGCTGTTGCAGCGCCTGGCCATGGTCAGTGAGACCGCACCTGGCGACGCCGAGGCCGTCGGCTCGGCGCCCACCGATGACGCCGTCGCCGGTGCTGGCGAGTTGGATACGGCATCCGGCGGCGATGAGATTACCGAGGAAGAG
>JASFJQ010000044.1:0-9627 GCA_050121305.1 Chromatiaceae bacterium | reverse complement strand
GAGCAGATCTTCCGGCTCCAGATCGAACCACGCCTGGATGCCCACCTGTTCGACCCGCAGTGCGACCTCCTCGATGAGTCGTGCGGTGTCTGGGTGCAGCTCTCCACTCTCCTTGTGCACGAAAAAGGCCAGCGGTACACCCCAGGTGCGCTGACGCGAAACACACCAGTCCGGACGGTTCTCGACCATTCCCTCGATTCGCGCCTGGCCCCAGTCCGGCGTCCATTTCACGCGCCGAATCTCGGCCAGTGCGGCTTCGCGCAGGCCATTCTGCTCCATGGAGATGAACCACTGTGGCGTGGCGCGAAAGATAATCGGCGTCTTGTGCCGCCAGCACACCGGGTAGCTATGGGTAAGTTTGGCCGACTGGATCAGTGCCCCGTGTTCCTCGAGCACTGCGATTACATGCTCGTTTGCCTTGAACACCTGTTCGCCTTCAAACAATGGCGTGCCGGGCACGAAGCAGCCGTTTCCGCCAACGGGGTTGTCGACCGGCAGACCGTAGCGCTGACCGACGATATAGTCATCGAGGCCATGACCGGGCGCGGTATGTACCGCACCGGTCCCCGCCTCCAGGGTGACGTGATCGCCCAAGATCACCGGGACCTCGCGATGATAGAAGGGATGGTGTAGGAGCTGGCCTTCCAACAATGCCCCGGCGGCCCGCCCGACAACATCAAAATACTCGATACCCCAGCGCTGCATGGCACTTTCTAGCATGCCCTCGGCCAGCACCAGCCGCTCTGCCGCTATCTGCACGAGCACGTACTCGAACTCTGGATTCAAAGCCACCGCCTGGTTGGCCGGCAGTGTCCACGGCGTCGTAGTCCAGATCACCACAGAGATTTCACCATGACCAGGGCCATCCTGGGTGCTGGTGAAGCGGGTGGCAAAGGCGTCCTGATCGCTGGCGCGAAAGCGGACGTCGATGGCGAAGGATTCCTTGTCCCTATATTCGACCTCTGCCTCAGCGAGCGCCGAACCACACTCGGTACACCAGTGGACCGGCTTCGAGCCCTTGCTGACGTGGCCGCGCTCGACGATGCGTCCCAGGGAGCGGATGATCTCCGCCTCCTGCGCGAAATCCATGGTCAGGTAGGCATTATCCCAATCACCCAGTACGCCAAGGCGTTTGAAATCGATGCGCTGCTTGTCGACCTGTGTCGCGGCATAGGTGCGGCAGGCCGTCCGGAACTCCGCCGCACTGACCCTGCGGCCGGGCTTGCCAACCTTCTTCTCGACCTGCAGCTCGATCGGCAGGCCATGGCAGTCCCAGCCCGGCAGATAGGGCGCATCGAAGCCTGCCAGCGTGCGACTCTTGACAATGATGTCCTTCAGCACCTTGTTGACGGCATGGCCGATATGGATCTCGCCGTTCGCATAGGGTGGCCCATCGTGCAGCACAAACTTTTTGCGCCCCTCGCAGGCCGAACGCACCTTGCGATAGAGATCGATGGCCTCCCAATGCTTTAGCATCGCCGGTTCACGCTGGGCCAGATTGGCCTTCATCGGAAACGCAGTCTTCGGAAGGTTCAGTGTGTCCTTGTAATCTTTGCTCACGGACTAAGACCAGCTGTCAGAGAAAAAGAAGTCGGTTAGCTGAGATAGCGCGGTCGGACAAGCCATTCAGATTGATTGACGCTGGCGTGCGGAATCCAGACGATGGATCTCACGGGCTCGCTGTACATCACGCTGAATCTGCTCGCGCAGCGCATCGAAAGACGCGAACTTATGCTCGTTGCGAATGCGTTCAATGAAGTCCACCTCGACATGACGACCATAGGAATTCCCGGCGTAATCGAATAGGTGGACCTCGAGCAGGAAGCGATCGTCACCTTCGAGCGTCGGCCGGTTACCGAGGTTCGCCACGCCAGGCAAAGGACTATCGGTCACTCCCCTAACCTCTACCGCAAACACGCCGCGCAGCGGCGTCGAACGCCGCAACAGCGGCACGTTCATGGTCGGAAACCCAATGGTACGGCCAAGTGCGTTGCCATGCCCAACATGCCCGCAGATGCGGTAGCGCCGGCCGAGGCAGCGCTCAGCGTGCGCCAGATCGCCTTGTTCCAGCGCCTCGCGCACGCGCGTGCTGCTGATACGCACACCGTCGTCACTGACCGTGTCCAGGCTCTCCACGCCAAACCCCAGGGCGTCGCCCATCTGGCGAAGCAGTGCGAAATCGCCGACACGCCCCTTACCGAACCGGAAATCGTCCCCCACATAGAGATAACGGATGCCCAGCTGCTCGACCAGCACCCGATTCACGAAATCGGGTGCCTCAACTGCAGCGAACCGTTGGTCGAACCGGATCAGCAACACGCGATCGATGCCGCAGGCTGAGATGGCCTCGAGCTTTTCGCGCAGACGGGTCAGTCTTGCGGGGGCCTGTTCCGGGAGAAAGAACTCCATCGGCTGTGGCTCGAAGGTGATGACCACCGACGGCACCCCGGCAGTTTCAGCGCGCGCCTTGAGCGCGGACAATACCGCCTGATGCCCGAGATGCACGCCATCAAAGTTTCCGATGGTGGCAACGCAGTCGCGATGCGCCGTGCGCAAATTGTGCAGCCCTCGGATCAGTAACACCAACTCGACCAATCAATCGGAACAAGCCGTTGAGTATATCGGTTTGACCCGGGGCCGGCACGACCCGCGCAACGGGCAAAAAGAAATACCCGACAACAGTCCCTGTTGTCGGGTATCGCCACCGAGGCCCGCTGTCGACCCATCTTGGGTCCCGCGACATCCGTGTCGTCTGGCACGTCCTGTGCGAACAGTCTCGTCCCTGAAGGTGGTGTACTGAATATTGCCCGTCCCGCGGCTCGCGCGCAGTGGCAGAATTCCGCAGTCGACGTAGGAATTTTCCGACGAATCTAACGCCGATCGAACAGGCCGTCGATCAGCAGCAGCGCCACGCCGACAGTGATCGCGCTGTCTGCCAGATTGAACGACGGCCAATACCACTCCTCCCAATGCCACTGCAGAAAGTCGACGACCTTGCCCAACCATATTCGGTCGATCAGGTTGCCGATAGCGCCGCCGATGACCAGCGCCAGGCCGTAGGCAGTCAGGCGCTCTTCGCGACGCAGCCGGCCGAGCCAGACCGCCATCACTACCGACACGACGATGCCAACGGTGATAAAGAACCAGCGCTGCCAGCCCCCGGCATCGCTCAGGAAGCTGAATGCGGCGCCGGTGTTGTAGACCAATGTCAGGTTGAACACGGGCCAGATCGTCAGCACCTCGTAATCTTCGAAGCGCGCCATGACCCAGAACTTGCTGATCTGGTCGGCGGCGACCACCAACGCGCTCAGCCAGAGCAACCGCAACATCAATCGGTCTCCCGGACACTACGGTCCAACAGATCCCGCGGGCGCAGGCCGAAGGTCAGCACGGCGACACCGTAGATTCCGGCGCCAAGCGTGATCAAGCCACCGAGCCAGACGACGCGCGTCCAACGTGCTGCTTGGTTCCAGGCGTCGAGCTCAGGCGACAGCCAGGCCAACAGGCCGGCCATCAACAATGCCGCGCCAGCAACCTGCACGCCGAGGCGCGGCCACCCGCTGGAAGGCACATAGACGGCATCTCGCCGCAGGTGCCGCATCAGGAGAAAGGCATTCAGGTAGGCCGAAAGGCTAGTCGCCAAGGCCAGGCCGGCGTGTTTGAGCGGGAAGATAAGCGCCAGATTGAGCGCCATATTCGCGACCATCGCAATTACCCCAATCTTCACCGGCGTCGCCGTGTCCTGCCGGGCGTAGAAGCCGGGCGCCAATACCTTGATGAGGATGAAGGCCTGCAAGCCGAGCGCATAGGCAATGAGGCTTCGCTGCGCCATCACCACATCCTGCGCGTCGAACACGTCGGACTGAAACAAGGTCGCGATCATAGGCCCGGCCAGCACCATCAAGCCGACCGCGGCCGGGACACCGAATACCAGCGTCATGCGCAGCCCCCAGTCCAGGGTCAGACTGAACGCCCGGGGCGCCGCCTCGGCCTGCCGCCGCGACAGGCGCGGCAGAATCACCGTAGCCAGCGCGATGCCGAGCACACCGAGTGGGAACTCCACCAGGCGGTCGGAATAGTAAAGCCAAGAAATACTGCCGGAAACCAGAAAAGAGGCCAGCACGGTGTCGAACATCAGATTTATTTGGGTTACCGAGACGGCAAACAAAGCGGGCACCATGAGCTTCAGCACGCGTCGAACGCCTGGATCACGAAAGCCCGGACGCGGGCGCGGCAATAGCCTCAGGCGCGCCAAAAACGGTAGCTGGAAGGTGAACTGGGTGATGCCGGCGAGTAGCACCCCCCATGCCAGGGCCACGATTCCATCCTCCATCTGCGGCGCCAGCCACAAGGCCGCCGCGATCAGGCAGATATTCAACAGAACCGGCGTAAAGGCCGGTACCGCGAAGCGGTCGTGCGCATTGAGGATGCCGCCGGCGAAGGCGGTCAACGATATAAAAAACAGATAGGGAAAGGTCAGACGCAGCATTTCAGCCGCCAGCGCCAGCTTGGCGTCTTCACCATCGATCACCCAGCCGAAGGCGAACAGCGACACAATCAGCGGGGCGGCGATTACCCCAATCAGCGACAGAACCAGCAGCACCAGCCCGAGTACACCGGCGGTATGGTCGATGAAGGCCTTCAGTTCACGCAGATCGCGTTGGGTCCTGTATTCGGTCAACACCGGGACGAACGCGGTCGCGAAGGCGCCCTCGGCGAACAGACGGCGCAGGAAATTCGGGATCTTGAAAGCGACGAAAAATGCGTCAGTCTGTGCATTGGCGCCGAACACCTGGGCAAACACCAGGTCACGCACAAAACCCAGAACACGGGACAGCAGAGTGTAGCCGCCTACGGCGGAAAGGGACTTGAACAGTGACAGGATGCGATCCTCCGCAAAGGCGCGATTATAGTGCCACGGTCCCCCGGCTGGCTGCGGTCTCCACCGCTTGACACCAATGGCCGAGGTCTAGATAATCGCGCGTCTTTCGTGAATGTCCGTCGCCAGGAGTTTTGAATTGGCCAATACCGTCCAAGCCCGTAAACGCGCCCGCCAGGCCGAGGACCGCCGTCAGCGCAACGCCGGTCGCCGCAGCGAGATGCGAACCGAGATCAAGAAGGTCATCAAGGCGATTGAGGCCGGCGATAAGGCGGCCGCCGCGGACGCGTTCAAATCGGCTGTGCCGCTGCTCGACAGCCTGGCGACGAAGGGCCTGATCCACAAAAACAAGGCCGCACGTCACAAAAGCCGACTCAACGCCAAAATCCGCGCACTCTGAGGCCGCCCGCTGACGATGGCAAATAAGCCGGCCCGAGGCCGGTTTTTTGTTGGTACGGCGATCCGCGGATCTGCTGTAGGATTATTCCTACAGAGACAACAGATCTGGATTATATTCCCGCGAGAGCGGCCTGTGGCACAGTAAGGGCGTCGTCAAGAAGGATGCGAAGGATTGCGATATGCGCCAGGAGGTGCCGCAGGGACCACTGAGTTTGCCAACCTAGCCTGACGACACGTGAACCCCGAGCGTAGGGATGCGCGCGGGGTTTTTTATTGCCCGCGGACAGGCCGTGATTGGACGGATCAATCGTGTGGTAGACGGCAGAAACTGCTAAACGATAACCAGATTGTCGCGGTGAATCAGTTCATCCTCGTCCACGTACCCCAAGATTCGCTCGATTTCGCTCGATGGACGTCCCTGGATCTGTCGCGCCTCAACCGCGCTGTAATTGACCAATCCGCGTGCGCACTCGCGCCCGGCTTCATCGGTGCAGACCACCATTTCACCACGGCGAAAGTCGCCCTGTACCTCCTTTACCCCGACCGCCAGCAAACTGCGTCCTGATTCGCGCAGCACCCGAACTGCACCGGCGTCGAGAACCAGGCGACCTTTGATCTGCAACTGACCCGCCAACCAGCGCTTGCGGGCCACATCGGGTGCTTGCGAAGGCGTAAGCAGACTGCCGATGTCTTCGCCGAGCTTGAGCCGCCGCAGGACGCCGTCGCTGCGGCCGTTGGCGATCAGCGTGGCCGCCCCGGATCGCGCGGCAAGCCGCGCCGCACGAACCTTCGTTTGCATCCCTCCCCGACCGAGCAAGCCACCGCTACCGGCCATCTCGTCCAGTACAGGGTCACCGGCCTTTGCGTCCGACACCAGACGCGCGCTGGGATGAGACCGCGGATCGGCGTCGTAAAGCCCCTGTTGATCAGTCAGCAGCACCAACAGGTCCGCCTCGATCAGGTTGGCAACCAGTGCAGCCAGGGTATCGTTATCTCCGAGACGCAATTCGTCGTTCGCCACGGCGTCGTTCTCATTGATCACCGGTACGACGCCGAAACCGACCAATGCCCGCAGCGTGCTGCGGGCATTCAGATAGCGCTTGCGGTCCGCAAGATCGTCGTGGGTGAGCAGAACCTGCGCGGTATGCAGGCCGCGCCGCTGGAAGCAGCTTTCCCAGGCCTGGACCAGGCCCATCTGGCCAATCGCCGCGGCCGCCTGAAGCTCATGCAGACTGCTTGGTCGCCGCAACCAGCCCATGCGTTTCATCCCTTCGGCAACGGCGCCCGACGATACAATCACCATTTCGTTGCCTGCCGCAATCAGGTCTGCAATCTGATCGACCCAATCACGTAGCCTGTCACGGTCCAGCCCAGTGCCATCGGCGGTGATCAGTGCACTGCCTATTTTTATAACCCAGCGGTGGCTGGCAGCTATGGACTCACGCATTGTCTTCACTTAAGCGGATCGTACGCGTCTTCATCGGCGTCTGCGTGGGTCCGCATCCGCCGTTCGGCCTCCTGCAATGTCTGCAGACGGCGCGCCAATGCTGCGACAAGGGCATCCAGGCCGTGACCGGAGACCGACGAGACAGCAAAAACAGGACCATGCCAGTGCAGTTCCGTCAGCAATGTCGCCTGACGCTGCGCCAAGCCGTCGTGATCCAGCAGGTCACTCTTGCTGAGCACCAGCCAACGTTCGCGCCCGGCTAGGCCATGCCCGAATTTTTCGACCTCGTTGAGGACTCTGCGCACGGCGTCAGACGGCGAAGAACCGTCGCCTGGTGCAATATCGACCAGGTGCAGTAGCAGGCGCGTGCGCGCAAGGTGTTTCAGAAACTGGATGCCAAGGCCAGCGCCCTCCGCAGCACCCTCGATGAGGCCGGGTATATCTGCAATCACGAAACTCGAATCGGTTCCGGCGTGTACCACGCCTAGATTTGGGTACAGTGTCGTAAACGGATAATCAGCGACCTTCGGGCGCGCACTCGACAACGCCCTGATGAGACTTGATTTTCCGGCATTCGGCATTCCAAGCAGACCGACGTCCGCCAACAGCACCAGCTCGAGGTGTAGGGTGCGCCGTTCACCGGGAGTACCCTGAGTGGCCTGCCGTGGCGCTCGATTGGTGCTGCTCTTGAAATGGACATTGCCGAGACCGTGGTGACCGCCGCGCGCCACTAGGAGTGCCTGGCCCTGATTCAGTACCTCACCGAGAAACTCCGCGGTATCCGCGTCGTGCACCCGCGTGCCGGTCGGCACACGGATGCGCAGAGACCCGCCCTTCTTTCCGGTCATCTGCCGCCCCATGCCGTTTTGGCCGCGTTCGGCCCGATGCAGGCGCTGGTGGCGAAAGTCGACCAGGGTGTTCAGCCCGCTGTCAGCGACCAGGACTACGTCGCCGCCATCTCCCCCGTCACCGCCGTCGGGGCCGCCTCTCGGGATAAATTTCTCGCGCCGAAAGCTGACGCAGCCATTGCCGCCGTCACCGGCCTCGACCTTGATCACTGCCTCATCGACGAATTTCATGGTTGCTTGTCCCGCGCTGCCTCTCAGAAGACCTGCGGCCTAACGAAAAAGGCCCCGTCGAGGGACGAGGCCTTAATCCGACCACTGGGTTCGAGGCGGCGGATCAGGCCGATTCGACGCTCACGAACTTACGGCTTTTCGGCCCCTTGGTCTCGAAGCGAACGACGCCGTCTGCCTTCGCGAACAGCGTGTGGTCTCTGCCCAGACCCACGTTCTCGCCGGCATGCACGCGGGTGCCGCGCTGTCGGATGATGATACCCCCGGCGCTTATGGCCTGACCGCCGAAGACCTTTACGCCGAGGCGTTTGGATTCAGAGTCGCGGCCGTTCTTCGAGCTACCGCCTGCCTTCTTGTGTGCCATTCTGAGTCTCCTTCAACCGGCGGTGATGCCGGTAACCTCGAGTTCGGTAAAGGCTTGGCGGTGGCCTTGGCGCTTCATATGGTGCTTCCGACGGCGGAACTTGACGATCCTCACCTTGTCGCCACGGCCGTGCGCTTTCACCGTCGCCGTGACCTTGCCACCGGGCAGGTAGGGTGTCCCGACTTGCACGTCGTCCCCATCGGTGATCATCAGGACCCTGTCCAGCTCTACGCTGGCGCCTTCGTCGGCGTCTAGCTTTTCGACTCTTAGCGTCGACCCTGGAGCGACGCGGTACTGCTTGCCCCCGGTCTGGATTACCGCATACATGGCGGACGATGCTCCTGCGATCAAATTAGCGACTGGCCGGCGCTTGCGCCAGCGGAAAGACGCGCGATATTAGCGATCGACGAACCGATCGTCAACCGTGCGACGGCCCCGCGTGGTCCAACGACGATGCCGGACCGGCTTGACAGGGAGAAACCGGCATACCTAGGATGCCCGCCAGCTTTCTGTCCGCCAATCCAGCCCCTATGGAGTTTTCCAGTATCCGCGAGTTGATCGAGGATGACCTCAAGGCGACGGACGCCCTCATCCTCGACCGACTCAGGTCCGACGTGGTCCTGATTAATCAGATCGGGCATTACATCGTCAACAGCGGCGGCAAGCGCCTGCGGCCGATGATTGTCCTGTTGGCAGCGCGCGCGCTTGGCTACCAGGGTTCAGCACACATCGAATTGGCCGCCGTCGTGGAGTTCATACACACCGCGACGCTGCTGCACGATGACGTCGTCGACGACTCTGAGCAGCGCCGCAGCCGCGATACCGCAAACGCCGTTTGGGGCAATGCCGCGAGCGTGTTGGTCGGTGATTTCCTGTACTCGCGCGCGTTCGAAATGATGGTCGCGGTGGACTCGATGGCCGTCATGGACGTCATGGCACACGCGACCAACCGGATCGCCGAGGGCGAGGTCTTGCAGCTACTCAATTGCAACGACCCGGACACGGACGAACAACGTTACCGCGAGGTGATCGCGCGCAAGACCGCGACGCTGTTCGAGGCCGGGGCGCGTCTCGCGGGGATTATCACCCATAGCGACGAAGCTACGCAGGCGGCTTTGGGGACCTACGGTCACCACCTCGGCATGGCCTTTCAGATGATCGATGATGCGCTCGACTATGGTTCGTCCGGCAGCGACATCGGCAAGAACCTGGGCGACGACCTGGCGGAGGGCAAGCCGACGCTGCCGCTGCTGCGGGCGATCGAACAAAGCGTCCCTGGGACTCGTGACATGCTGCGCAAAGTCATTGAACATGGCGGCACAGACCGTATGCCGGAGGTCATCGCAGCAATTGAATCGACAGATGCGATCGCTTACACTGCGTCGCTTGCTGCCGGGGAGGCCAAGCTCGCAAAAAGGGCGTTGGAGGCGTTACCCGCGTCTGCATTTTGCAGCGCCCTGGC
>JASFJQ010000043.1:0-9636 GCA_050121305.1 Chromatiaceae bacterium | reverse complement strand
CGAAGCGCAGATACTTATCGGTAGCCACCAACAGCGCCTGCAGTGCGATATTGCGGTCGTGCAGGTAGCGCAGCGCCTTGGCCAGGTGATGTGGATCGTCGCCTTCAGCCCGCATCTGCTCGGCAGCGCCCAGCGCAGCCTCGAGTTCGTCATCGTCCGGTCTATAGGTCTTCATGGATTCTCTCCGTCTTCCCCCTGGCGATCTCGCATCTGATCGCCCTGACGCCGCAGCAGATGGCGAATCAATAGCTCCCGATCCTGCTCACGGATATGCGAAAACTCGATCCGTGCGAGATGCCGGTACCTCTCTGAGGATTCGTCGGTTGAGGCTGGGCTGCTCTCGATGACAGTCCCGTAGATCAGCAGGCCAGTGAACGACGGGAACAACAGCATGCGTATCTCAAGGCTGGTGCCCGGCTCGTAGGGCTCATCCACCCCGACACACATGCCGCCGGCGCTCAGGTTCACCGGCGTCGCACTCTCCGCAATGAGTTCAGGCTCCTGCGCAATAAACGCTCGACCGATAACCTCGATCTTTTGGTCGATAGCGCGCAGATAGGCCGCGAGGTCCGGATCACGATTCTCGATCCGGCGAAGACCCAGCGACATCTGCGCGGTGATCGCCGCCAGACTCGACAACACCGTGAAGTTACCCGCCAGATCGTGATCCAGGCGGTCGAGCCGATCCTCCAGCTCTTCAGCGGGTACTCGGCGTAGACTCAAACGGACGGTGTCGTCGATGCGAAAGAAACTGCGCCTTTCCGCTGCGGACTTATTGCGCTGTATCGGTTCTGTCATTGCGAGTTCCAGGCGTTCACTCTAACTGGAGATCCTTGAGATCTCCGAAGTCTTCATCCATACCGCGCATCAGGATCAGCTCGACGCGCCGATTCTTCGCGCGGTTCTGTGGACTGTTGTTGTCGACCAATGGCTGGGTGTCGGACAGCCCCTGCACTATTACGCGTTCCTCCGCGATCTCCGGATTGCGCAGCAGCGAGTGCAGGACGGTCACCGCGCGTGCCGAGGAGAGTTCCCAGTTCGACCGGAAACGGCCCGTGCTGATCGGGATATTGTCGGTATGTCCGGCCACCATGATAGTGCCGGGTTTAGCCGCCAATACCTTACTGATCCTCGCCATCACGTCGTGAAAGCCCGGATCGAGCCGCGCACTCCCGGATCCAAAAGACCCCTTCTCCTGAATGCGAATGATGATCTTCTTGTCGACCTGCTCGAGCGTCACCAGGCCCTGTTTGATCTCCACCTCCAGCGCTACCTGCAGATCTGCAAGCTGTTCACGCAGCTCTTCCTGTAACGCCCGCTGCGCGGCCTCCAATGCCTTTTTCCGCTCGATCTCCTCCTGCTGCTCACCCGCGCCCTCGCCCTCGCCGTCTTTCATCTTGAGGTGTTCTTTTTCCACATCGGAGGTCTCCTGGCGAATCTCGGTAATCACCGATGGTTCGCCCAGGGTCGGGCTCCATTCCTGCTTGATGACGCTGATGCCCTTGACGATCTCGTTGGCCGGGATCTCGCGCTGCACCCCGAATGCGTCTTTCATCGACTCTGCCATCTTTTTGAATCGCACTGCATCGATGGTCGCAAACGACAGCAGCAGCACGAAAAAGCACATCAGCAACGACATCAGATCTGCGAAAGTCGCCATCCACGGCGGAAGCCCCGCTTCGCACTTTGGGCAGTCATCGGCCATTCAACGCACCTCAGGCCTGCTCGAGACGCTTCTTGGGCGGTAGATAGGTGCCCAGCATCTGCTCCAGCACCTTGGGATTCATACCCTCCTGGATGCCGGCAATCGTCTCGAGGATCAGGGATTTATTCGTTTGCTCGAGTTGACTGGCTCGCCCCAGCTTCTCGGCCATTGGCTGGGCGAAGGCATTGGCGATAATGGCGCCATAGAGCGTGGTCAGCAGTGCCACCGCCATCGCCGGTCCGATCGCCGCAGGATCGGACATATTCGCCAACATCTGAACCAGGCCCACCAAGGTACCGATCATGCCCATTGCCGGCGCCATGATTGCCATATTCTTGAACATCCGCTGACCGACCTCGTGTCGCTGAATCGTCAGATCGATGTCTTTGGTGAGCATTTTCTGCACCAGCGCCGGGTCATGCCCATCCACGCACAGACTGATGCCTTTCTCCATGAAGGGGTTGGTGATCTCCTGCCCTTCGAGCGCGAGCAGACCGTTCTTGCGGGCGACATCTGCTAGCGTCACGGCCTCTTCGATGAGTTTTTTCGGGTCGTCTATCCGATATATAAAGGCCTTCAGGCCGATCGCGAAGGAGCCGAGGAAATCACCGAGCGACACCTGCATCAGCGTGACCATGAAGGTCCCACCCACGACGATCAGGATCGAGGGTACATTGACGAACAACATGACGTCGCCGCCGGTCGCAATTGCACCGATAATTACGCCAAATCCGCCCAGCAGGCCGACGAGCGTAGCGATATCCACCGATTAACCTCCTTGCGGGCACGGCCCGACGGCCGTGGGACCACCAGCCAGGCGCGGTATGTGCAACGTAGCGGGAGTCGGGGCAAAAACTTTAGTTCTGCCGTTGACCAGAAAGGGGGCTCAATGCATCGAAAATCGGTACTGGTGACCGGTTGTTCCAGCGGCATCGGGCGCTGTGTCGCCATCGGCCTGCAGCAGCGGGGCTACCGCGTGATCGCGACCGCGCGTAGACAGCGGGATCTCGATGATTTGGCCCAACAGGGGTTGGAGGCGATCCATCTGGAGCTCGATCACCCCGCATCGGTCGCGGCCGCGGCAACCCAGGTGTTGGAGCGCTGCGAAGGCCACGTATTCGGCCTGTTCAACAACGCGGCCTATGGCCAACCGGGCGCGGTCGAAGATTTGACCTGGGAGGTGCTCGAGGCGCAGCTGCGCACCAATCTACTCGGGTGGCACGAACTGACCCGCCTCCTGATCCCTGGCATGCGCCAACGCGGTGAAGGCAGGATCATTCAAAACAGCTCGGTCCTGGGGCTGGTCGCCCTGCCCTACCGCGGCGCCTACATCTGCTCGAAATTCGCGCTGGAGGGGCTGACCGACACACTGCGCCTGGAACTCCACGGCAGTGGCGTCCGAGTCAGCCTGATCGAACCGGGACCGATTGTGAGCCGCTTCCGGGAAAATTCTCACGCCAAGTTCAAGCAAAACATCGACGCCGGAAGCAGCGTGCATCGCGAGCAATATCGGGCCCTGGAGGGCCGGCTCGCGAGCGACGGGCCCACAACGGCCTTCACACTACCTCCGGAGGCCGTGCTCAAGAAAGTGGTGCATGCGCTGGAGAGCAGGCATCCACGTGCCCGCTATGCAGTCACCGCGCCTACCCATCTGTTCGCCGTGTTGCGTCGGCTGCTCAGCACACGACAACTCGACTGGCTGTTGCGCCGGGCATCCGGCGGCGGTAGCCGCTGAATCTGACCTGCAGGTCAACGCGGCGCCTGCACCACCGCCTGGTCAGCTCTAAGCGCTAACTTTCTTTCTCGCCGTCACCTTCTTCTTTGCGACCTTCTTCTTTGCGACCTTCTTCTTGGGTGCCGCTCTCTTCTTGGTCGTAACCTTTCTCTTCGGCGCAGCCTTCTTCTTAGCGGTCTTCTTGGCGGCGACCTTTTTCTTGGGTGCCGCTCTCTTCTTGGCCGTAACCTTTCTCTTCGGCGCAGCCTTCTTCTTAGCGGTCTTCTTGGCGGCGACCTTTTTCTTGGCGCCGGCCTTCTTTTTCGCCACTTTCTTGCGCGGCGTCGCCTGCGCCGCCACCTGGCCACGTAATTGATTCATCTTTCGACCGACCGCGTCGACGATATCATTGCCGATCTCCTCAACCTCATCGACCAGCGTCTTGAGCATCTTCGCTGCCTGGGTCTCGGTCACGCCCTTGGCGGTCTCTGCAACCTTGTCGGTAACAATGCCCAGACCGTCTTTGACCTCGTTGAGCACGACGTCCCCGGCCTTCTCTACCTCACCGATCACCGAGGACGCGGTGGCCTTGAACGATTCGGCAAAGCCACCCTTGCTGGCCGATACCTTCTTCTTACTTGCTTTCTTCGCCATCACAGACTCCCTTGTTGAACAATCATTTCACTCCTAAATATAGGCGTGTCGAAAGAGACGGCAATAGCAAAATGCGCATAAATTGATTTGGGCCGACATGGCCCGAAGACGCGACCGCGGCTGCAAACAAAACGGATGCCGACAAAACAACAGAAATGCGCTCGCGACCGGCAGTCTGCCAGCCGCTATCCCGATTGCCGGAATGCATGGGCGCGCCGTCAGGTCTGCGCTAAGTATTCTGCGAGAAACTGATCGAAATTTTTCTGTGGTTCGGCTTCGAGGCGCTCCTGCGCGTCGAGTGACTCAGCGGCCTTGGCTTCCAGCTCGGCCATTCTCTGCGGCGACAGCTCTCGCTCGACAAAATAGCGCTGATGCTGATGCGAGAGGCGCCGCGCGAACTGGTAAAAGCCCTCGCCCTTGTCGCGCATCTCAGCAAGCATCTTGGCAGATGGTGTCAGGTCGGGGGCCCGCACTTTGGTGATTTGCTCATCGACTGCATCTTCGAACCAGGCGCCGCCTTCGATAGCGTCGAGCACCTCACAGACGGGCAATATCGATTCGAGGATCTCCAGCGCCCAGGCGCGCATCGGTAGCCGTACGCCGCGGTGCTGCAGCATTAGCCTCGGCTCGCGGCCACGGTGCGCGACATCGAGCAGGTTGCGATCGATCTCGCGACGCTCGCGCTGATCGATTAACGGGCTCTCGGCCAGCAGACAGAAAAGAAGGAAGGCCTCGAGAAAACGCCCCTGTGTCTCGTCCACACCCAAGGGATGATAGGCATTGACGTCCAGTGAGCGCAGTTCGATGTAACGAATACCCCGTTTCTTGAGCGCCAGGCTCGGTTTCTCGAGGCCGTGAAGCACCTGCTTGGGCCGCACGGTGCTGTAGTACTCGTTCTCGATCTGCAGGATATTGTTGCTGAGCTGACGGTAGTCGTCACCATCACGCACACCGATTGCCTCCCACGCGGCTGCCGGGGTCATGGTCGCACGCAGCAGGCTGTCCGCATAGCAGTGCACGTCGTCGTAGCAGGCCTTGATGCCCAGACCCTCCTCGCGACTGTTTTGATAACCGATGTCGCCCATGCGCAAAGAGGTGGCATGCGGCCCGTAGTAGGTGGTCTCGTCAAACGACGCCAGATTAGTCGCCTGACCGAGAAAAAAAGATTTGCAGACCGCGGGCGACGCACCAAAGAGATAGGGTATCAGCCAGCCGAAGCGCTGCAGATTGCGAATCTGACCCATGTAACAGCGATCACGGTAGTCCCGCAATCCAAAGACCAGGCCCTCGATACGACGTAGTGCCGGCCATAGGTCCTCGGCGAGCGACCAGTTGAAGTGCACGCCGGCGATGACCTGCATGACGCGGCCGTAGCGGTAGCCCAGCCCGACCCGGTAGAGATGTTTCATGCGTCCTGCGTTCGAATTCCCGTACTCGGCAACCGGTATGTTCTGATCCCCGGAGAGTACGCAGGGCATACTCGTGGACCAGAGTATCTCGTTTTCCAATCGACGGTAGACGAAGGCCTGCAGATCGGCCAGATATTGCAGGGCGTCGCCCACCCGGGGCAATGGCGGGGTAATGAACTCGATCAGAGACTCTGAGTAATCGGTCGTAATGTCTGGATGGGTGAGCGCCGCACCGAGCGCCTTCGGATGCGGCGTCAGCGCAATGCCGCCCGCGGTCGATACTCGCAGGCTTTCCTTCTCGAGACCGAAGCGGCCATTGTGAAGTAGCCGCATGTCGGTCTCGTTGGCGAGCCGGGCGAGCCGGCCCTGGACAGAATCGAGCAAAGCATTTTTCCGCGCAGTCTGGGCGCGCGATTATAACCTGCGGGCGCAGGCTACTGACGAAGGGTTTGCGATCCTGGCAGAGCTGAGCGATCATCCGGCGCCATGCGCAGTTGTTCAGTCGTGATGGCCGTCCTCCTTTGTTCCTCAATGCTGTTGCCGGTCGGTCAGTGTCTCGCCGATAGCCCCAGCAGCGAACATGCCCTGCGCCTCTGGAAACAGCTCGACACACGCAAACTCAAGCTGCGTTCCAAGGCCGCGCTCATTGTCGATCGACACGGCAATGCAATCTACGAACGCGACGCCGACAAAGCGGTACCCATCGCTTCGGTCACCAAGCTGATGACCGCAATGGTGATTCTGGATGCCAGGCTGCCACTGGACGAAACGATCGAGATAGTCAAGGCCGATCGCGACTTGCTGCGCCTGACGGGATCGCGCCTGCGGGTCGGTGCAACATTGAGTCGGGGCGATTTGCTGACACTGGCCTTGATGTCGTCCGAAAATCGGGCAGCCGCTGCGCTGGGCCGGACTTTTCCCGGTGGCATGGACGGCATTATCGAGGCGATGAACCGCAAAGCAGAGGAACTGGGTATGCGCAAATCGCGTTTCGCCGATCCAGCGGGGCTCGATGCCGACAATGTCGCCAGCGCCCACGATCTCGCTCGTCTGGTATTCGCAGCGATGCAGTATCCGGAAATCCGCGCAGCGACCACGCGTAGCAAAATGGATGTGCGTCCTTGGAAAAAGCGGGGTCCGCTGCGCTATGTCAATACGAACCGACTGCTACGAAGCAGCAAATGGGATATTCAAGTCAGCAAGACCGGCTACATCAACGAGGCCGGGCGCTGTCTGGTGATGCATACGGAGTTTGAGGGGACGCCGACCGTACTGGTCCTGCTCAACTCGTTCGGCAAGCTCACGCCGTTCGGTGACGCGAACCGCGTGCGGAAATGGATCGAATCCGGCGTTCAAGACACGGGGCAGCGGCAGGCACAATCTGCGTCAGGCACGGGCCTATCTGGCTGATCGACGCCTATCTCACCGGTCGATGACAGCTGTGGGCTAGGAGCCTATATTTCACCGTTTTTCGTAACGAGGGCGCCAAGACGCCGCTATGGCGGCGCGCACACAGTGGAAGGTGGTGAAGGCGTAGCCGACACTACGTCGAACCGGCTGCAACGAGACCGTTTCGCCAGGAGCGAAACGGGTCGCACGCGGTGCGCCCGAAGGGCCGATGCAAGGGACGGCATCGGGCAGCGCCCCGTCATAGCGAGCGTATCGGGGCCCGCAGCAGGAAATCGGTGAGATATGCAGGCTAGTTCAGCAATGCCGTCCGCGGCCGCATCGCCCGGATATGGTCGGCGAGGATGTTGACGGTTTCTTCCAGCATAATCCGCTGAATCCCCTCCTCGTCGTCTTTTTCATCGCTGCCGGCCGCAGGCTCGTCTTCGTCGTCATCCTCGAGGCTGGCCAGCGGCTCCAGTCCGCGGAACGCGCGCAGACGGTTGCGGCGATCCAGGCGATTTTGCTCGCGCTGTTCCCATTCCGCGCGGCGCACGGATTCACGCAGGGAGACGGTCTTGCGCTGCTCCAGCTCGATCAGGTCGTCTTCCTCCTCTACCAGGAAGCGGAACCCGGGATTTTTCTCCATCCGCACCAGCGACGCATCGCGCAGACTCGACACCGAGGTGATGCCGTGCAGTTGGTGCGCCGCGGGCTTGATCGATGCCCAGGGCAGTGCGTTCTTCAGCGCCCGCTCGCCATGATCGGCGGCGCCTTTCGCGGTCGGATAGACGATGTCCGGCATGACGCCACGATGTTGGGTGCTTCCGCCCTGTACGCGGAAAAATTGCGCCATCGTAAGGCGCAAGCGGCCTATGTCGTCGCGCGAGCGCAGGAACCGCCCCAGGTCCACCAGCGTCTGCACCGTGCCTTTGCCGAAGGTGGGCTCGCCGATAATCAGCCCCCGGCTGTAGTCCTGGATTGCGCCGGCGAAGATCTCGGAGGCCGACGCGCTGTTGCGATCGACCAGCACCGCCAGCGGCCCTTCGTAGACCTGTTCCGGGTCGGGATCACGCTCGACCTCGATCTTGCCGGCCGAATCCCGCACCTGCACTACCGGTCCCTTCTCGATGAACAGCCCCGTCAGCTCGGTCGCTTCTGACAAGGAACCGCCACCGTTGCGGCGCAGGTCAATGATCACCCCGTCGACGCCCTCGGCCTGGAGCTCATCCAGCAGCTTGCGCACGTCCCGCGTGGTGCTGCGGAAGTCCTCGTCGCCGGCCGCCTGTGCGCCAAAATCGCGGTAGAAGGCGGGTATCTCGATTACCCCGAGGCGCAATCCACCGCTCTCGATCACTTCGCTCTTCGCAGCCTTGTCCTCGAGTTTGATTTCATCGCGCACCAGCAGGACCTCACGGGTGCGCCCGCCAACACCCTGGCTCTTAGGTAAGACATTCAGGCGCACGATGCTGTCTTTCGGACCGCGGATGAGATCGACCACGTCCTGCAGGCGCCAGCCGACCACGTCTTCCATGCTGCCGTCCCGGCCCTGGGCCACACCGACGATACGGTCACCGCCCTTGAGCTCGCCACTGCGCTCGGCGGGTCCGCCCGGCACCGTGCTCTGGATCTCGGTGAACTCGTTGTCATTGCGCAGCACCGCGCCGATACCCTGCAGCGACAGGCGCATCCCGATGTCGAAATTCTCCGACAGACGTGGCGACATATAGCTGGTGTGCGGCTCGACGGTCAGCGTGTATGCGTTGATGAAGGCCTGGAAGACGTCTTCCGGCGTCATCTGTGAGACCCTGCGCTGTATCCCTTTGTAGCGCTTGCTCAAGGTCTCGCTGATCTCGGCTTCGTCCTCGCCGGCGAGACGCAGGCCCAGGATGTCGTTCTTGACCCGCTTGCGCCAGAGGTCGTCGAGGGCGGCTGTATCTGCCGGCCACTCGGCCTCGCTGCGATCGAACTGATAATACTCGTCACGCTCGAAATCGAATTCGTTGGCGGCGAGGATTTTTTCGGCATACGCGACGCGCTCATCGACCGATTCGCGAAAGCGTCGGAAGATCTCGAACGCGGGTTCCAGTTTCCCAGAACGCAGACTGTCATCCAGTTTCAAGCGGTAACGCTCATAGCGCGCGACATCCTGTGCGGTAAAGAAGCTGCGGTTGGAGTCCAGCGACTCGAGGTAGCGATCGAGAATGGCGGTCGACAGGTCATCGTCGAGACTGGGCTTGCGATAATGGAACTTCTCCATCACCTGCGTGATGATTAATGCGGCCTGGCGTTGTTGATCGCTCGCACGTAGGTCGTCGATCGTGACGTACGTGGGCTTTGCGATTGCCGTGCCGGCGCACAAGCAGACGAAGGACAACAGAAGGCCGATCAGGCGAAGTTGCATAGCGTTTACCTCGTCGCGCGGTTCGTCCGCGCCCATATGCCGTGTCGCTCGACCCGGCGTGAATTCTGACCTTGCCCCATTAGCGCTTTCGCGGCAAGCACTTAGGCCCCAACACTGACCAGGTTATCGACGGCCGCCGGTGGATTCCGCAGGCCCGTGACCAGCGCCAGATATTCCGGCGACTCGGGGCCGAGCCAGCCATGCCGGATCAGGAAATCAATCACCACCAGGTTGCAATTCAGCTTAAAGTCGTCCGTCTCACGCACGATTTCGGCAATTTCTCCCAGCGGCAACAGCATGAACTCCTCCACCTCGCCGTCCATGTTGCACGGCACAAAATCGTCTGGCACCTCGAGATCGTAGC
>JASFJQ010000042.1:0-9656 GCA_050121305.1 Chromatiaceae bacterium | reverse complement strand
GGAAACAGGGGATCAAAGGGGTGTGCCCGGCAGATCCGGGCATCTTCTTCGAGCCCCTCGAGCCCCGATTGCTGCTCTCCGGAAGCTGGGGAGCGGGGGCCGAGGCACCCTCCGCGGATGCCCCGGGCGGACCCTGGGACGGCCTCACCCGCGAGGAAATATCCATCGCGGAAGCCGCCGATGCTTTAACCACGCAAAGCCCGGATCAAAGCCCATATCCCCAGGGAGACGGCCCATTCGTCGATGTCCTCACCCAGGCGCCAGCCCTCGATGTTCTGGGCAACACCGATAGCGAAGCGCAACGGGACCCCGCCTCAGAATACCCATCGCCATCAACGACCGACTACTCCTCTGCGACAAACAAATCCGCGACCAGCCTTGACGTATCGGATGCCTCATCGCAATCCGATGCCACGGAAACCACCCCAAGACATGAACTGGTGTTCGTCAATGCCGACGTGGCTGATTACGAGCAGCTGATCGCCGACATGAACGCAGCCGGCGATGAACGCTCCCTCGAAGTGGTGGTCCTCGATGCTGATCGGGACGGCATCGCCCAGATCAGCGAAATTCTGGCCGCGCATTCCGACCTTGCGGCCGTGCACGTCGTCACCCACGGATCCAGCGGCCAGATCAACTTGGGCAGCACCTGGCTGAACGAGACAACCCTGCGAGCCAACAGTGACGCCATTTCCAGCTGGGGTAGCGCCCTGACCGACAGCGGGGATGTCCTTTTTTACGGCAGCAACATTGCGGCCGACGGCGACGGCCAATCCCTGCTGGACGATATCGCTCATTTGACCGGCTTGGACGTCGCCGCCTCCAATGATGTCACAGGGCATGAAACCTTGGGCGGCGATTGGGATCTCGAAGAACAGCGGGGCCAGGTGGATGCGACACCCCTTTCTGATCTGACGGCGGTGCAGCAGTGGCAGGGAACTCTGACCGAAGCGATTAACCAGGCTGATTTTCTGTCGACACCGTTGGGATTCGAGGAGAATGTCGGTCAGACCGCCGACGAGGTGGACTTTCTAGCCCGGGGCAGCGGTTACAGCGTTTTTCTAACCGACGCCGATGCCGTGCTGCGGCTGGACAGCGGCGACAGCACCCATGTACTCCGCCTGGACGTTCTCGGTGCCGCATCCGACGCTTCCGTCAGCGGCGCCGATACCCTGGCCGGCACCAGCAATTATTTTCTAAACGGGCTGACCGGGCCAGAGCAAACCAATGTCGAACAGTTCGGCAGCGTGGTGTACGACGCGGTCTACGATGGCATCGATCTGCGCTATTACGGCAATCAACGGCAGCTGGAGTACGACTTCATCGTGGCCCCGGATGCCGACTACCACCAGATCCGCTTCGCGTTCGAGGGGGCCGAGTCCCTGGCCATCGCCGACACGGGCGAGCTGGTCATTCAACTCAACGCGGCCGGCGATTCGGTGAGCTTCAAGGCCCCCGTCGCCTACCAGACCGACGCGGACGGCAGCCAGCAAATCGTTGAAAGCCGCTATGTCCTCAACCCCGACGGCACCGTCGGATTCAGCGTGGCGCCCTATGACACCTCTCACGAACTGGTCATCGACCCCATCCTCGATTACACGACATTCGTTGGGGGGACCGGCTACGATGCGATCGAGGGCATTGCGGCCGATGATGCCGGGAATGTGTATATTACTGGCTGGGCTGGTTCGAGTGATTTTCCGACCACCGCAGGCGCGCTGAATGAAACGCACAACGGCGGAACCTACGACATTTATGTTGCCAAGCTGAGCGCCGACGGCAGCTCGCTGGTCTATTCCACGTTTATCGGCGGCACAGCCAGCGATACGGGCTATGCCATTGCGGTCGACGGCAGCGGCAACGCCTATGTGGTGGGCAGCAGTGCCTCCAGCGACCTGCCCACGGTCAACGCCTACCAAGATTCACTGAATGGCACCGGCAGCGCCGTGCTGCTGAAACTCAACAGCACCGGCGATACCCTGATGTACGCCAGCTATTTCGGCGGCAGCGGCAGCGACACCGGCTACGACCTGGCCGTGGATGATGCCGGTATCGTCTATATCACGGGATCGACCACGTCGGCCGACCTGCCCACACGCGATCCGTACAATGCATCCTTGAGCGGCACCCAAGCCGCATTTATCGCCAAATTCGATCTTTCCCGGACCGGCGACACCTCGCTCCTCTACGCCAGCTATTTCGGCGGCTCCGGCACGGACTATGCCAAGAGCGTGGCCGTCGACAGCACTGGCGCTTTTGTCATTGCCGGCTATACCACATCTTCCGACCTGCCGACCCTGAATGCCTATCAGTCCAGCTCAGGGGGCGGGACAGATGCTTTCGTCACCCGCTTTACCAGCGCAGGGGATAGCCTCACCTATTCGACCTACCTCGGCGGAAGCGGCACAGACTCCGCCGAAGCCGTTGCCGTCGACAGCAGCGGTAACATCTATGTCGGCGGTCGCGCCGAAGAATCTTTCCCGACCACCGCGGGCGCCTATGATACCAGCTTCGCCAGCGGAGTAGGTCCTGACGGTTTCGTTACCAAGATCGACCCGACCCAGAGCGGCGCCGCATCGCTGTTCTACTCGACCTATCTGGGTGGCACCGGGTTCGATTATGTTATCGGGCTTGACGTTGACGAAGCCGGGGTGGCTTATGTTGTCGGGCTGGCGTATCCGACGTTTCCCTATACCGCGGATGCAAATGACACATCAGTCACCGGTTCCAACGACGGTTTCTTCGCGACCTTGAGCGCCGACGGCGGCAGCCTGACCTACTCGACCTTTATCGGCGGCTCCGGTCAGGATCGTGCCAAAGATGTAGTCTGGAATGCCGCCACGGGCTCCGCCTATGTGGGCGGTCAGGTAGAACTGCAGGACGGGCCGACCTCGCCGACACCGACCAGTATCGGACCGGGCGGCGGCGGTGAAGACGCCTATGTCGCCAAGTTCACCTTCAACCTGCCGCCGACGGCCACGAACAACAGCTACACGGTCGCCGAGGGCGGCGTCCTCAACGGCAACGTAATCACGGACAACACCGGCGCCGGCGTCGACAGCGATCCGGAAGCCGACCCGCTGACCGCGAGCGTAGTTGACGGGCCGCTGCACGGCACCCTGGTCCTGAACGCCGACGGGTCTTTCACCTACACGCCGTATGACACTGCGCAGGGCACCAATTTCGCCGACACCGACACCTTTACCTACCAGCTCAGCGACGGCAAGGGCGGTACCGATACTGCGACGGTCACGATCACGGTCACGCCCGATGCGACCAACGAGGCGCCGGTCAACAGCGTGCCGGGTGCTCAGAGCGTGGACCAGGACAGCACGCTGATATTCTCCGTGGATAATGGCAACCCGATTCTGCTGCGCGACGATGCCGGCGGCAACGCGATCGAACTCACGCTGACCGCGACCAACGGCACCGTGACCCTGGCCGGCATGACAGGCCTCATTGTCAACGGCGGTGCTGACGGCAGCGACACGGTCACGGTGCAGGGCTCGCTGACCGATCTCAACAACGCGCTCGACGGTCTGGTGTTCGCCCCGACGGGCGGCTATTTCGGGAGCGCCTCGCTGCAGGTTGCTGTCGACGACCTGGGCCAGAGCGGCAGCGGCGTGGCCGAGAGCGACACCGATACCATCAGTATCACGGTCAACGAAGTCAATTACACGCCGGTGATCACCTCGAACGGCGGCGGCGCCACGGCGAGCGTCAATGTCGACGAGAACACGACCGCGGTGACCACGGTCACCGCGACCGATGGCAATTCCGCGGATACGTTGAGTTATGCGATCAGCGGTACTGACGCCGCGCTGTTCGATATCAACAGTACCACCGGCGAGCTGACCTTTAAGGATCTGCCGGATTTCGAAAACCCGACCGATGCCAACCTCGATAACAACTACGAGGTCACGGTCACGGTATCGGACGGCAACGGCGGCACGGATTCCCAGGACATCACGGTCACAGTCAACCAGGTCAGCGATACCGGCAAGGCCGTGTTCTCGGACAACTCCACGACCCCCCAGACCAATGACTGGGACGGCAGCAGCTTCGGCGCGACGACCGGCACCGCGTCGCTGCTCGATAACTACCGCATCATGCAGGGTGCCGACGCGCCGACCCGCGAGGAGAAGATCGTGGTCGGTATCGATGCGAGCGGCAATACCTCCCTGCTCAGGTGGGACGGCAGCAGCTGGACCGGCATACAGATGGCAGGCACAGTCAGCGAGACCTACTGGTACGGTGCGGATGTTGCCTATGAACAGCTCAGCGGCGATGCTGTTGTGGTCTGGAACGACGGCAGCCAGCTGCAATACGCGGTCTGGGACGGCACCAGTTGGAGCGCGCCGCAGAGCATCACGGCCTATACCGGCGCCGAACCGCAGAACCTGCGGCTCGCCTTCGATCCGGGTTCCGACGCCATGGTGCTGGTCGTCGACGACGTGAATGCTGACGATTATGCACTGGTCTGGGACGGCAACAGCTGGGGTAACGCGATTACGCTGGACACCACAGGCACCGTTGAATCCGACCAGTCGGCGATCGCGGTCTCGTTCGAGGCCCAGAGCGGCAACGCGATGGTCTCCTACGGTATAAACGGCAGCGCCGATGTTTATTACCGCATCTGGGACGGCAGCAGCTGGAGCGCCCAATCGAGTGTGACCGCACCCGCAGGCGTGACCGGCGACGCGGCCTGGCTGGTTTCCGCAAACGACTACACGTCCGACCGCATCGCGTTGGCTGCGATGAGCACCGCAGGCGAGGTCTGGCTCAGCGTCTGGGACGGCAACGCCTGGGAAGCACCGGTGCTGGCCGAGACCGGCAGTACCGGCACGGTCTATCCGAACCTGGCCGTCGCCTTCGAGAGCACCACAGGCGATGCACTGGCGACCTATGGCCAGAGCGGCCAGAGCGATTTCAAGTACCGCACCTGGGATGCGACCAGCGGCTGGTCGAGTGAGTTCAGCGGACCCAGCATCGGTGCGACGCCCAACACGATGACCCTGGATAGCGGACCGACAAGCGACCACATCATGTTGTCGATCCAGGATTCGAGCAGCGACGTGCATTACCTGCGCTGGGACGGCAGCGGCTGGAGCATCGACAACGAACTCACGACCACGTCGGGCGAGGTCAAAAACCAGCCGTTCGTGTTCATCTACGACCAGGACGGCATGCTGGTGGACCCCAACGCCGCCCCGGTCAACACGGTGCCGGCGACACAGAACACCGCCATCGACACGGCGCTGGTTTTCAGCACCGCCAACGGCAACCCGATCAGCGTCCTCGACGCAGATGATGCCAGCCTGGAAGTCACCCTGAACGCGAGCAACGGCACCCTGACCCTGAACGGCACGACAGGACTCAGTTTCAGCGGCGGCAGCGACGGCCTCGCCGATGCGAGCATGACCTTCACCGGCACGATTGATGATATCAATGCAGCGCTCGACGGTCTGCAGTTCGACCCGACGGCCGCGTTCGAGGGCTTTGCCGACCTGCAGGTCACCACCACCGACTTCGCCGGCAGCGGGGCAGGCGGTGTCAAGAGCGATACCGACTCGGTCACGATCGAAGTCGGTGACGTCAACACGGCACCGGTCAACACCGTGCCGGGCGCGCAAACGATCGACATCAACGGCATGGTGCTGTTCTCCTCGGCTACCGGCAGCGCGATTTCTGTCAGCGATGTCGATGCCGGCGGCGCGGCGATACAGGTCACGCTGACCGCCACCAACGGCACCCTGAACCTCTCCGGCACCAGTGGTCTGATCTTTACCACCGGTGGCGGCACGGCCGACGCGACCATGACCTTCACCGGCACCGTCACCGACATCAATGCGGCCCTGGAAGGCATGACGTTCGTTGCCGATGCGAATTTCACCGGCACGGCCGGCGTACAGATCACCACCGACGACCTGGGCAACAGCGGCGCCGGCGGGGCGCTCGGCGACAGCGACACGGTGGAGATCACCGTGCAGGCGGTCAAGACCTCACTCTGGCTCAGCACTGTTGATGATGTGTCCTCACCCGGTGCCACCGGGCTCGATAGCTGGACGGGCGGGCAGGTGATCGAGTTCGGCGAGACCGGTGGCACGCTATCGCTTGAGCCGGGCACGACCACCGGCACCTTCTCGTTGGCGGCCTTTGACCTGGACGATGCGGCCTTCGGCGATGCCAATACCCAGCTCGATGGGCTCCACTACGTCACTCGCGATATGACTGCAGGCGGCATCGCGCTTCAGCAGGGCGATGTCCTGTTCTCGACAACAGCCAACGAAACCATTGATGGCGTCAACTACGAGGCGGGAGATATCATCCTGTTCCGCCCCACCACCGCTGGTGACTACAGCGCGGGTAACTTCTCCCTGTTCTTCGACAAGACCGACAGCGGCATTGATGTGAAAGGGTTCACCCTGGTGGAAAGCGCCGTGATGGTCGGCGACACCCAGTTGAACGCCGGGGACCTGCTGATTTTGGAGGGCAACAAGGACATCCTGCGCTACGTGCCGACGCAGCTTGGTGAGACCACCAGCGGTGCGGAATCCATCCTGATCGATGGTGACGGCAATCTCGGTTTCGGTAAAAACATCACCGCGATCGAACTGGTCGAGCACACCAGCTTGATCGGCGACAGGACCCTGCAGGCGGGCACGCTGATCGTGGCTGTGGACGGTGAAGACCCGGATGTCGGCAGCGGTACGCCGATCGCCGTGACCCGCTGGGACCTGTTCACGCTGGATGTCAGCACCACCGGTAATGGCACGACCAGCGCGACAGCCGAATTGCTGTTCGAAGGTGCCGATGTCCAGCTCGATACCAACAATGAGGCCATCACCGGGATCAGCGTGATTTCGAATCAGGCTCCCGATGTTGGCGACCAGACCTTCAGCGTGGCAGAAAACAGCACCAACGGAACGGTCGTTGGGACGGTTTCGGCAACAGATCCCGAAAGCGATACACCGCGATATGCGATCATCGATGGTAACACGAACGGTGCCTTTACCATCGATGCCGCCACCGGCCAGATCACCGTGGCCAACAGCGCCGTGCTGGATTACGAGGCCACGCCTTCCTTCGCCCTCACCGTCGCCGCCATCGATGGCGAAGGCGCTTACAGCACAGCGACGGTCACGATCGACCTGAACAACGTCGACGAGATCGGCATCAACGACGCGCCGGAGAACACGGTGCCTGCTGCGCAGACCATCGACCAGGACGGCATGCTGCTGTTCTCGTCGGCGACCGGCACAGCAATCTCAATCAGCGATTTCGACGCTGGCAGCGGCCTGCTCGAGGTCACGATTGACGCCACCAACGGTACGTTTAATCTCTCCGGTACCCAGGGCTTGGGCTTCAGCACCGGCGACGGTACCGCCGATGACACGATGCGGTTCACCGGCACGCTCGCGGACATCAATGCCGCGCTCGAGGGCGCAACCTTCGTGGCCAGCGCCGGCTTCACCGGCACAGCCGGCGTGCAGATCACCACCAACGACCAGGGCAACACCGGTACCGGAGGCGCCCTGGGCGATACCGACAGCGTCGCCATCACCGTCCAGGCAGCAGATCAGAAGCTGTGGCTGACCTTCGAGAACGACGAGGGCGGCACCGGCAGCAGCGAGATCCCCTCGATCACCGGCGGCGACGTGGTCACCTTCAGCGACATCACCCAGCTCGAGACCAGCAACACCGACCCGCTGGCCTCGACCACCAGCGGCACCCTGGCCTACGGCTTCAACCTGGATACCGTATTGCTCTCCGACGGGGTGACCCCGGCCAGCGACGGAAACACCACAGTCAACGCCGTGCACTATGTCACCGGCGACATCCAGGTCGGCAGCAACAACATCCAACTGCAGGCCGGCGATCTGATCCTCTCCACCCAAGCGACCGAAACCATCGACGGCGTGACCTACGAGAAGGAAGACGTGTTCGTCTTCCGCCCGGATACCGCCGGCGACTACAGCCAGGGGAGCTTTTTCCGCCTGATCGACGGCAAGAACGACACCGGCTGGGGCGATGTCACCGCCGTGACGCTGGTCGAGCAGGACACCGTCGTCGGCGGTGTAACGCTCTCCGCCGGCGAATTCCTGATCGCCCACGACGGCGAAGGCAAGAACATTCTCCGATTCCAGCCCGGCAGCCTCGGTGACACGACGACCGGCACGACCAGCGTGCTCGTAGCCGGCAACGACATCGATATCGGCTCCAACATCGGCGGTCTGCACCTGGTGCAGGCGGACACCGTTATCGGCAGCAAGTCGCTGACCGCCGGGCAGATCCTGGTTTCATTGCAAGGCAACGATTCGACCGTTGGCGACGCCCCCACGATCGATGTTAAGCGCCAGGATATCTTCATCCTCGACGTGACAGCCACCGGCACTGGAACGAGTGCAGCCACGGCCGAGCGCTTCTTCGAGGGCCTCGACGAGTCGCTCGACAACAACAACGAGACCATCTGGGGCATCGGCTTCCAGGCCAACGCCGCGCCGACCGTGAACGCGGATACCTTCACCCTAGACGAGAACAGCACGGGCGGCACCGTGGTCGGCAGCGTCAGCGCGTCCGATCCTGAGCAGGGCTCGGTGAGCTACGCGATCATCGATGGCAACACCGACGACGCCTTCGCGATCGATGCGGCCACCGGCCAGATCACGGTCGCCAACAGCGCGGCGCTCGACTTCGAGACCAACCCGAGCTTCACCCTGACCGTCGCCGCCATCGATCCGCAGGGGGCCTACGGCACCACGACCATCACGGTCAATCTGAATGACATCGACGAGGCGAACGATGCGCCTTCTTTCTTCATTCCCGGCGATGGCATTGTAGAAACGCCGGTAGGGGGAGCGGGCAGCTACGATTATGGCTACAGCGTCACGGTGCAGCCGGATGGCAAGACCCTGGTGGCCGGCTATTCCTGGGGTGACAGCAGCTACGACTTTAGCGTGGCGCGCTATAACACCGACGGCAGCCTGGATACGACATTCGGAAGTGGGAACGGTATTGCGACGATAGAAGTCGGTACCGATTCAGACCTGGGCTTTGACGTTATCCTGCAACCGGACGGCAAGATATTATTTGCCGGTGCATCGTCTGACGGGGTGGATAACAACTTCGCGCTGATACGCTTGAACAGCGACGGCACGCTGGATAGCAGCTTCGGGGGTGGGGACGGAATCGTGACCACCGACATCGCCTCCGATGACGATTTAGGCAAAGCCGTTGCCCTGCAGGCAGATGGTAAGATTGTCGTCGGCGGATTTGCGCGCATTGGTGGGGACAACAATTTCGCCTTGATTCGCTATAACAGCGATGGCTCCATCGATACGACCTTCGGTGGCGGCGACGGCATCGTCACCACGGCGGTTCCAGTTTACCACTCGCATATCGCCGATATCGCGATACAGGACGACGGCAAGATCGTCGCCATCGGCGATGCCCAGGATGGCAGCGGCAGCGACTTCGCCGTCGTCCGCTATAACACCGACGGTTCGCTGGATACGACCTTTGGTGGTGTCGGCATCGTGATTACACCGGTCGGTACCAGCGGTAGCGAGCAGCAGAGTATTGCCGTCCAGACCGATGGCAAGATTCTGGCGGGAGGCTACGCCTACAACGGCACCGATTATGATTTTGCGGTGGTG
>JASFJQ010000041.1:0-9725 GCA_050121305.1 Chromatiaceae bacterium | reverse complement strand
ATATGCGCCGGCCGCCATTGTGATCATGGTGACCAATCCGGTCGATGTCTTGACCTATCGTGTCTGGCAGCTCACCGGTTGGCCGCGCGAGCGGATACTCGGCCAGGCGGGCGTGCTGGACGCCTCGCGCATGGCCGCCTTCATCGCGATGGAGACCGGTTTTTCGACGCGTGACATCACCACCATCGTACTGGGTGGGCATGGCGACTCCATGGTGCCGGTGTCTCGTTTTTGTACCATCAACGGTGTCCCGGTGTCTCAGTTCATTGAGCCAGGGCGGCTCGAAGAAATCGTGCAGCGAACGCGCGGCGGCGGGGCAGAGATCCTGGCGCTGCGCAAGAATTCGAGCGCCTACGACGCACCGGGGGCCTCGGTGGCAGCGATGATCGATGCGATTAGCCACCATAGAAACCGCCTGATGCCTTGCGTCGCCATCCTGGAAGGGGAATACGGCGAGACCGACATCGCCATGGGCGTGCCCTGCGTGCTCAGCCACCAGGGGCTGCAGCGGGTGATCGATCTCAACCTGACCGAGGCCGAGATGGCGATGTTCCGAGAATCCGCTGCCGGCGTGCGCGCCGATCTCGCGCTTATGCCGGCCCCGGGCTAGCCCCCGCGCCCTCGGGAATACCCGCAGCTGCATTAAAAAATCCTGCCCCCAGGCGGCGAAAATTCCAATGGTCGGACGCAATTGTTGTTGTGTTAGTCTCTTTTCGCACCCGAGTAGAGGAGCCGCACCATGTCCGACAAAAAGGCCACTTTGACGTTCAGCGATACCGGCAAGTCAGTCGATCTGGATATCCTCTCTGGGACGGAGGGACCGGACACGGTGGATATCACCAGCCTGTACGGCCAGGCCAAGGTGTTCACGTTCGACCCCGGTTTCGTTTCGACGGCGAGCTGTAACAGCGCCATCACCTACATCGATGGGAATGCGGGTGTGCTGCGCTATCGCGGTTACCCGATCGAACAGCTCGCTGCAAAATCGACATTCATCGAGGTTGCGTATCTGCTCTTGTACGGTGAACTGCCGACGGCCGTGCAGCTCGCAGACTTCAAAGACATCATCACGAACCATACGATGATCAATGAATCGCTGCTGCGATTCTTCCAGGGTTTTCATAACAACGCCCACCCGATGGCGATGATGGTCGGCGTGGTCGGCTCGCTATCGGCCTTTTATCACGACTCCATAGACATCAGCGATCCCCGCCACCGCGAGATCAGCGCACATCGCCTGATCGCGAAGATCCCCACTATTGCGGCGGCCTGCTACAAACACAATGTCGGCGAGCCGGTGATATATCCGAAAAACTCGCTGAACTACACGGGCAATTTTCTGCACATGATGTTTGCCACGCCCTGCGAGGAATACGAGGTGGATCCGCTCGCCGAACGCGCGATGGATCTGCTTTTCATCTTGCATGCCGACCATGAGCAGAATGCGTCAACCTCGACGGTCCGCCTGGCCGGCAGTTCCGGCGCCAACCCGTTCGCCTGCATTGCCGCAGGCACGGCCTCGTTGTGGGGTCCGGCTCACGGTGGCGCCAACGAGGCCGTGCTCGACATGCTGGAGCAGATCGGTGACGTCAAGAACATTGACACCTACATAGCCAAGGCAAAGGACAAAGATGATCCCTTCAGGCTCATGGGCTTTGGCCACCGCGTGTACAAGAATTACGATCCGCGTGCCAAGATTATCCGTGAGGTCTGCTACGAGGTGCTGGAGAAACTGGCCGATAGCAACAACCCCCTGTTCGCGCTGGCGATGCGCCTGGAGGAGATCGCCACCAAGGACGAGTATTTCCTCGAGAAGAAGCTTTACCCCAATGTCGATTTCTATTCGGGCATCATCTATCGAGCGCTAGGGATCCCGGACAGTATGTTCACCGTGATGTTTGCGATTGCGCGCACCGCGGGTTGGGTGAGCCACTGGATGGAGATGCTGGATGACCCCCGCCACCGCATTGGCCGGCCTCGCCAGCTCTACCAAGGCGCAGGTAAACGGGATTACGTGCCGCTCGATGCGCGTTGATCAGCTGGTCTCGGCGTCGATCAGCGTGCGGAGCTCATCAATACCCCGCATATCCAGCGCCCCGCCGCTGATCGGGTCGCGCGGCGGGTCGCTGGCGCTCTGATCGGAGAGGACGATCAACTCGATCGAGGTCTCGCCGGCAAGAAAACGCAGTGTCGGCCGCGCCAGGCGCCGCCCCCCTGAATAGTGCAGCAGCGTATCGCCCGCCTGGCAGGGGATATGGCGGTCGTTCAGATGCCAGATGACCGGTTCTGGTGAGTCGGCGAATACCAGGAGCTGGATTCGATCCAGCGGGCCATCGCCCCGCACCAGACTGCCCAGGAGTCTCGGTTTGAAGCTGGCGAGCGTCTGCATTATCTGCAGTGCGAGCCGGCGTTGTTGCTGCAGCAGCTTGGACTGCTCCGGGCGGAATAGCTCCCGGTATTCGCGGATCGCCGACCAAATCGCCTCCCGCCTTGGGCACGTCTGGTGCAGGTTAAGCGCCTGCGCGCGAGCCGCGCGCTTAAGGGCCGATGCCAGATCGTAACCCTCATCGACGACCAGTCTTGCAGTGTCCGTCAGCAGCGCACGCTGGTCTGCGGAGGGGCGCGGCCTTTTCAGAACAGGTCCTGGGTCGGCGGTGGTATCACGGCCTGCCGCTTCACGCCACTGTCTCGGCCCGCCGTTCCGAGGTTCGTTCCCGGGGCATCTTCTGCACGGAAGACCTCGAAGATGGCGTCCTCGGTCGCGGCATCTGCGAGCAGGCCGGTGCGGGGGTCGATCCGCAGCATTACGATATCCTCGGGCATCTCGGGTTCGTCGTCGGGTACGTCTTTGAGGGCCTCACGCATGAATTCCATCCATGCGGGCAGCGCCGCGCGGCCACCCACCTCACCGCGACCCAGTTTGCCGTTGTCGTCGAAGCCGACCCAGGTGTTGGCCACCAGGTGTTGATTGAATCCGTTGAACCAGGCATCGCGCTGATCGTTGGTCGTTCCGGTCTTGCCGGCGAGGTCCTGGCGTCCGAGTTCGCGCGCCTTTGTGGCGGTGCCACTGCGAATGACATCCTGCATCATGGAATACATCAGGTAGCGGTTGCGCGCATCCAGCACACGGGGCGCAGGCGCGCCGACCTGTGCTGAGCCGGCGGCAGCAGTGTCACAGTCTTTGCAGACACGACTGGGCGTCGCCTGGTAGATCAAACCTGTGCCCTCCTGCTCAATTCTCTCGATGAAATAGGGCTCGACGCGATAACCGCCATTTGCGAGGACGGCATAGGCCTTGGCCATCTGCAGCAGCGTGACATCGGCGCTACCGAGCGCCAGCGACAAATTCTTTGGCAACTGATCGGGATCAAAGCCGAATTTTGCAATGTGCTGCACAGCCGCCTCGACGCCCATGCTGCGCAAGAGACGAATGGACACCAGATTGCGCGATTTGGTCAAGGCGTAGCGCAGTCGCGTCGGCCCAAAGAACTTGCCCGAGTAGTTTTCCGGCCGCCAGGCCCCTTCCAGGCTGGGGTCATCGAAGACTACCGGTGCATCATTGATCAGACTGGCGGGTGTGAAGCCGTTGTCCAGCGCCGCGGAATAGATGAAGGCCTTGAAGCCGGAACCCGGCTGACGTTTGGCCTGGGTCACACGATTGAATTTGCTGTAATAGAAGTCGTAGCCGCCAACCAACGCGCGCACCGCCCCATCGAGCGGGTCGAGTGCCACCAGGCCCCCGGCGGCCCGCGGGATCTGGGCCAGACGCCAGGCCGTCTCCTGGTCTTTCGCCACGCGCTTGACCCGGATCAGATCGCCCGGCTTCAGGACATCGGCGATACTTTTTGGTTTCGGCCCACGGCGGTCGGTGTCGATAAAGGGCCGCGCCCATTCAATCTGTTCCCAGCCGAGTGTCACGCGTTCGCCATCGCCAAGATACAGGCTCGCTGTCTGGTCAGCGATGGCGGTGACGATCGCTGGCCGGAGCTCGCCGACGGTCGGTCGATCGGCCAGCGCCGCATCCAGGCCCGCCTCGTCCGCGGGCAAGGGGTCGAGCCTATCCTCTGGGCCATAATAGCCGTGGCGTTCGGTGTAGGCGTCGAGCGCATTGCGCACCGCGCGGTTGGCTGCGCTCTGCTCGTTGTTCCTAACGGTTGTGAAGGCCGAGTAGCCACCGGTGTAGGCCTCCTCGCCAAAGCGCTCGACCATGTCTGCGCGCACCATCTCGGCGACGAAGGGGGCCTCGACCTCGATCGGGGGCGCGTAGCGGCTAGCGGTAACGGGTTGAGCGATCGCGGTGTCGTAGGCCTGCTGATCGATGAAGTCCAGCTCGAGCATTCGTCCGAGGACATAATTGCGCCGCTCGATGGCCCGCGGGGGGTTGGCCAAGGGATTGAAAGTCGACGGTGCCTTGGGCAGTCCGGCAATCATCGCCGTCTGTGCGAGATCCAGCTCATCGACCGATTTATCGTAATAGACCTGTGCCGCGGCACCCACGCCATAGGCCCGCTGGCCCAGATAGATCTTGTTCAGGTAGAGCTCGAGGATCTCCGGTTTGCTGAGCTCTTCCTCGATTCGCAGGGCGAGCAAGATCTCACTGAGCTTTCGCGTGTAGGTCTTCTGGCGGGTCAGGTAGAAGTTTCGGGCCACCTGCATGGTGATGGTGCTCCCGCCTTGCTTTTTCTTGCCAGTCAGCGCCAATTGCAGGCCGGCGCGCAACAGACCGCGGTAGTCGACACCGGGATGGGTAAAGAAATTGGCATCTTCAGCGGCCAAGACCGCCTCCACCAGCGTCCGGGGGATCTGCTCGTAAGTGAGTGGGTTGCGCCGCTGTTCGCCGAATTCGGCGATCAGTTTCCCGTCATGGCTGAAGACCTTCAGCGGCACCTGCAGTCGGACTTCGCGCAGATTGTCGATACTCGGCAATTCGGGCTCGATGTAATAGTAGGCGACACCCAGCGCGATGGCGCCGCCAAGCGCACCCAAGAAGCCCGTAACTATCAGGAATTTAAGGATTTTTGCCAACCACTTCATGCGTTCGTTCACAAATTACAGAGTTTAGGAATCGCGCCGATAAACCCTCCCAGAAGGGTCGCTATACTAGCCCGAAACACCCCGCGATTGGGGCCGCCCATTCAAGTGAATGGCTGGCGGATCGGCGTCGAGGCGGCCAGGTCCTGGCGATCCAGTGGCCCGGTCGAATGTTCGGTCTGCAACGCGATCAGGGACCCAACCGGTGCCGGCTGGAATTTATTTCCTTCAAAAAAATTGGCAGAAGGTTTTATACTTGCGAGAGTTTGTTAAAGAAAATACTCGGAGATGCCGTTAACGCAACCGAGAACCCGGGTCGCGACGCGCTCGGGAAGCACACCTAGGGAAGCTGGAAACAAATCATCATGGGCCTTTTTACCCGAAAGAAGGTGCCGCTAATCGGGTTGGATATCAGCTCAACGGCGGTAAAGCTGCTCGAACTGAGTCAGCAAGGTGGCCGCGGGGGCGTACGCTATCGCGTAGAGAGCTACGCGGTGGAGCCCCTGCCCTCGACGGCGGTGGTGGAGAAAAACATCGCGGATGTGGAGGCCGTCGGCAAGGCGGTACGCAACGTCGTTCGCAAAGCGGGGACGCGCAACAAACACGCGGCGGTAGCGGTCTCGGGATCTGCGGTGATCACCAAGGTCATTTCGATGCCCGCCGCGCTGTCCGAGACGGAGATGGAGAGCCAGATCCAACTCGAGGCGGATCAATACATCCCCTATCCGCTGGAAGAGGTGAACATCGACTTCCAGGTCCTGGGATCGTCGGAGAAGACCCCGGAGTTGGTGGATGTCCTGCTCGCCGCATCGCGCAGCGAGAACGTTGACGACCGGGTGGCGGCACTCGAACTGGCTGGGCTTACCGCCGACATTGTCGACGTCGAGGCCTACGCGATGGAGAATGCCTGCACCCAGCTGATCGATCAGTGGCCGAATGCCGGTGAGGGTCAAACCATCGCCGTTGCGGACATCGGGGCGACGACCACGACGCTGAATGTCTTGCACGACAATCATATTGTCTACACACGTGAACAGAACTTCGGCGGTCGGCAACTGACCGAAGAGATCCAGCGCCGCTACGGACTGTCGGTGGAAGAGGCCGGCATGGCCAAACGCCAGGGTGGTCTCCCCGACAACTACATCCCCGAGGTCCTGGAGCCTTTCAAGGAGGCAATGGCTCAGCAGGTCAACCGTTCCATCCAGTTCTTCTTTTCGGCCAGCGCGTTCAACAGCGTGGACCTGGTGGTGTTGGCCGGCGGCAGCTCTTCGGTACCAGGAATTGACGACCTCATTCAGGAGCGGCTGGGGGTCGAAGCCTTGATCGCCAACCCGTTTGCAAACATGGCGGTCTCTTCGAAAGTAAAGCCCCAGGTTCTCAGCAACGATGCGCCGGCACTGATGATTGCCTGCGGCCTGGCACTGAGGAGCTTCGACTGACATGGCGCAGATAAATCTACTTCCGTGGCGCGAGAAGCAGCGCAAGCAGCGGCGTCTCGAGTTCGGCCTCACCGTTGTCGGCGCCTTGGTCCTGACCCTGCTGGGTATGGGTTACTGGCACTGGTACAACGAGGAGCTGATCGACCATCAGCGTGATAGAAACAAGTTCCTGGAGCGTGAGATCAAACAGGTCGACAAGCAGATCGCAGAGATTAGCAAACTCGACCGCACACGCAGCCAGCTGATCGCACGCATGAAAGTCATCCAGGACCTGCAAGTGAGCAGGCCTCAGATCGTGCATCTGTTCGACGAGCTGGTGACGGTGGTGCCGGATGGCGCCTACCTGACGAAGGCAGTGCAGCGGGGGCGTAACCTGGTTTTGGACGGGCGTGCCCAATCCAACGCGCGCGTATCCACCTACATGCGCAATATCGAGACCAGCCCGTGGCTTGCCGATCCGAAACTGCGGATCATCGAGAACAAGGATGAAGACCGCAACAATGCAGAGGGCAACACGTTCCAGCTCGACCTGAAGCAGGTTGTGCCTAAGGAGGATTCGGCACAATGAATATGCAGGAACTCAACGAACTCGATTTCAGCAACATCGGTGATTGGCCTGCGATCATCAAGGCGATCCTGATCATCTTGCTGTGTGGAGGGGTGATTGCCGCATGGTATTACCTCAACACCGAGGATCAATACAAAGAACTCGCCCGCGTCGAGGCGACCGAAAAGGACCTGCGACAGGAGTTCGAGACGAAGCAGGCCAAGGCCGCAAACCTTGACGCCCTTCGGGCACAGTTGGCCGAGATGGAGGAGTCTTTCGGGGCCATGTTGCGACAGCTGCCGAACCGCACCGAGGTTGCAGACCTGCTGGTGGACGTATCACAGACCGGGTTGGCGGCAGGTCTGGAGTTCGAACTCTTCCAGCCGCAGGCCGAGGTCCCCAAGGATTTCTACGCGGAGCTGCCGATCAAGATCCGTGTCGTTGGCACGTATCACGAATTCGGCGAATTTGTCAGCGGGCTCGCAGCGTTGCCGCGGATTGTGACGGTCCACGATGTGCAGATCTCGCCGCGACAGAAAAAACCGGGCGAGCTGGTGCTCGAGGCACTGGCGCGTACCTATCGTTATCTTGATGAGGCGGGTGGTTGACGATGAGGAAGTTCATCCCTCTGGTAGTGCCTCTGTTGTTGGCCGGTTGTGCGAGCCAGGACATGTCGGATCTGCAGGACTTCGTGGAGGAAGTCAAAGCCAGGCCGGCCTCCGGGATCGAGCCCATCCCCGAAGTGAAGCAAGTGGTCGGTTTCGTCTATATGCCGAAGAATCGGCGCGATCCCTTCACGAGGCAGGAAGACGATACCGCCGTCACAGAGACCATTTTGGATAATGGCGTGCGGCCTGACCCGAACAGACGCAAGGAAGAGCTCGAATCTTACTCGCTGGATACACTGCGGATGGTCGGTACCTTGGAGCAGGAAGAAGATCGCTGGGGGCTGGTGAAGACCTCTGATGGAACAATTCACCGCGTAGCGCCAGGCAACTACATGGGTCAGAATGACGGCCGAATCACGCGCGTCAGTGAAGACAAAATAGAGCTCATCGAACTCGTCCCCACAGGCTCGGGTTTCCTTGAAAAAGAAGCAGCAATTGCGTTGGGCGACGAATAGGAGAAGTCACGATGTTGATTGAGTTGAAGGCGCGCAAGACCGCACTGCTTGGGATAGTGCTGCTATGGGCCCTGACGTCCAATGTACTGGCCAACCAGCTGCAAGACATCAGTTTTTCAGCCTTGCCCGGTAACCGGGTCGAGATCGTGCTCACGACCAGCGAGCCCGTTGGGGATCCGGATTCGTTCACTACAGACAACCCGGCACGCATCGCGATCGACCTGGTGAATACGACCAGCGCGCTGTCGACCAAGGTAACGCCAGTGGCAATCGGTATGGCGCGCAGCGTCACTGCGATCGAGGCCGGCGACAGGACCCGCGTGGTGATCAACCTGCTCGAGCAGGTGCCCCATGAGATCCGCACCGAGGGTAATCAGGTGTTCGTCAGTGTCGGTTCTGGCAGCGGCGCCGGGACCATGTCGGCAACGGGGGCTCCCCGACCGGCCATGGCCACCGATCGCACCATACAGGGACGGCAGGGACTGGCACTGGAGAACATCGATTTTCGGCGTGGGACGCAAGGTGAGGGCCGTGTCGAGGTCCAGCTCTCCGACCCGTCGATCGTGGTCGATATGCGCCAGCAGGGCGACCGGATTCTGCTCGACTTCATGGATACCGGTATCCCGGCGCAGCTCGCGCGGACGCTGGACGTGACGGACTTCGCGACCCCGGTAACGAGCATAGAGACCCGCCCCGACGGTCGCAATGTGCGGATGACGATCGCGACCTCGGGCGAGTTCGAACACATCTCTTACCAGGCGGACGACCTCTACACCGTCGAGTTTCGGGCCCTGACGCGCCAGGAAAAGGAGGCGCGCCTCAAAGAACAGCAGGTGTACGAAGGGGACCGCCTGTCGCTCAACTTTCAGGATATCGAGGTGCGTGCGGTACTCCAGCTGCTGGCCGATTTCACCGGTCTCAACATGGTGGTGAGCGATACCGTGAGCGGTCGAATCACCCTGCGCCTCAAGAATGTCCCCTGGGACCAGGCGATGGACATCATCCTCAAGACCAAGGGGCTGTCGATGCGGCGCAACGACAACGTCGTGCTGGTCGCCCCGACCGAGGAGATCGCGGCGCGCGAGAAGCTGGAACTGGAATCGCAGCAGCAGATTGCGGAGTTGGCGCCACTGCGTTCAGAGCTCATCCAGGTCAATTATGCCAAGGCTGCGGACCTCGCCGCACTGTTGAAATCCGCCGAGAACAAGCTGATCTCCGAGCGCGGCAGCGTCTCCATCGATGAACGCACCAACACGCTGTTGGTGCAGGATACCGCCGTCAAGCTCAGCGAGGTACGGGCCCTGGTCACTGAACTCGATGTCCCAGTGCGCCAGGTCATGATTGAATCGCGCATCGTCATTGCCAACAACGACTTCGCCCGCGATCTGGGTGTGAAACTGGGCTTTGGCGCGGCCGGCAACCCCGGCGATTACCGATACAAGGTCGGCGGTGGCCTGCCGGGCGACGTCGCCAGCCCCGAGGTGCCCAGCACCAGTTTCGAGATCCCTGCCGGTTCCGGCAACCAGGGCCTGTTGGTGAACCTGCCCCAGACGCTCGCGGCCGGCAGCGGCGGCGCGATCAATTT
>JASFJQ010000040.1:0-9728 GCA_050121305.1 Chromatiaceae bacterium | reverse complement strand
CTCGGTGGATCACGGGACCGCACTGGACCTGGCCGGCAGCGGCCGCTGTCACCCCGGCAGTATGATCGCGGCGATCGAACAGGCGATGCTGATGAGCGGCAGGCGCCTGGACGCTGCGCCAGTTTAAGGGACGCGAGGGCCGGAGCGAGCGTCTGAACGCCGCCGAGAGGCACACCAATCGCCCGAGGGGTCGGGCCTCCGGTGCCGCCTCAGCGTGCCGGGCGCGCGGCCTCGATCTTTTCCTTGACCTCCAGCGCCACCTCGAGTGCCCGCAGTCCGACCTGGCCACTGACCAGCGGCGGCGCACCATTGGCGACACAGTGCACGAAGGCGTCGATCTCGGCATCCAGCGGCTTCACCGGCGTGATCGCCAGACTCTCGGTCGCGATCTCAGGCCACGGCTGGCCCGGTCTTTCCTTCGGGTAGGCGATATCGAGGCGCTGCGCGATGAAGTCCAGCGACTGGTAGCGATGCGGCTCGAATACCCGCACCCGGCGCATTTTTTCGCGCGAGACACGGCTGGCGATCACATTGGCGACCGCCCCATTGCTGAACTCCAGCCGCGCGTTGGCAATGTCGATGTGATTCGTCAGGACCGCAGTGCCCGCGGCCGAGATATGGGCAATGTCTGAATCGATGAGGGATAACACGATATCGATATCATGGATCATCAGGTCTGAGATCACGTCCACATCGGTGGCCCGGGCAAGGAAGGGACTCATGCGATGCGCCTCGATGAAACGCGGGCTATGGATTCGCGCCGCCAGGGTCATGACCCCCGCATTGAATCGCTCCAGGTGCCCAATCTGCAGAATGACTCCGGCACGCTCCGCCGCCTCGACGATCTCGCGCCCCTGTGCCACGGTCGCCGCGATCGGCTTCTCCAACAAGACGTGGATACCGCGATCCAGAAACCGGCGCGCCACGGTGAGGTGGGCGGTGGTCGGCACGACGATACTGACGGCCTCGACCTTGTGGACAAGATCGGCGGCATCGCCGAAGGCCTCACAGCCCGCTTCGGCCGCCACCTTGCGTGCCCTTTCCAGGTCGGTATCGGCGACACCGATCAGCTCGACATCAGGGTGACGGGCGTGGATCAGGGCGTGGAATCGGCCCAGGTAGCCGACACCGACCACACCCACGGCGAGGCGGCTAGCCCGCATATCTCAGCGTTTTCCGGCGCGCACGTAGCAGGCCGCGCAGTGGGTAATCGGGTAGATATACAGGCTAGCCACATCTGGGCCCTCACGCGGCGACCGCCCGGCAGGCTAGCACAATCGCTCAACTCAGACTAATCGCCCGGCGGGCAGGGGGACGCACAGGCCACGTCCGCGGCAGACCGCTGCGGCTGACTCGACACAGACGCCTGTGCCTGGATCGCGATGGTGATCGTCAGGGCCAGGATCACCGCCAGAATGAGCAGTCCAAAGGGATCAGCCCTTCCAGCGTTGCGGTCTGCGGAAAAACTCATTGCAGCTTCGGCCTGTCACTTGGGTTTCGAATCGGCCGCATCGGTCTCCTCGGCGCCCGCGGCCTTGAGTGTCTCGACGACCTCGCGATGGCCGCCAAGTTTGGCCCGTGACAGTGCCGATTGGCCGTTGGCATCCTTCAGATTGGCGTCGGCGCCGGCGACCAGGAGCAGATCGACCAGCTCTTTGTGACCGAGTGCGCTGGCCGCCATCAATGCGGATGTGCCGGTGCCGTCAACGGCATTGACATCGGCGCCGGCCGCCAATAGCACCAGCGCAGTCCGCCGGTTGCCGTTAAAGCCGGCCAATACCAGGACGGGCCGGCCGCTGCCGTTCTTGGTGTTGGCATCAACCCCCTGCACCAACAAATCGCGCACCACTGACGTCTTTCCGGCGGCGGTGGCGGCCACTAGCCTTGCGGTCGCATCAAGCGCAAATGCAGGCCACACCAGACCCATAGCCAGGGTGATCCACAACAAACTACGCACCAAGCCCCCCATTTCCACTGCTCATAAACCGACTGCGCCGGTGCAGCCTCCCACTGCTGCCGGAGTCAATATCGGCAGCCTGCTGGCGGCCTGTAGTGCCCTTGCTTTTCGATCGGCCTGCCAGTAGCTTGCGGGGTCAGAGCGTGGAGAACCCAGTACATGACCGAACATGACGTCCACAAGATCGCTGTCGGTGTCGAGACCACCTATGTCGACGACCAGTCCGAGCCCGATGCGGACCGCTATGTATTCGCGTATACCATCACCATCAGCAATGTCGGCAGCACGCCCGCCAAGTTGCTCAACCGTCGCTGGCTGATCACCGATGCGAATGGCAAAGTCCAAGAGGTACGCGGCGAGGGCGTGGTCGGGGAACAGCCCTATCTGAGGCCGGGCGAGGTCTTTCGCTACACCAGCGGGACAGTCCTCGAGACCCCGGTTGGCACGATGGAAGGGGAGTACGAAATGGTGGCCGACGACGGACAGGCCTTTCTCGCCCCGATCGACCGTTTTTCGCTGTCTGTGCCGCGCGTGCTCCACTAGTCTTCGTAGCCAGCATGGCTGTCTATGCGATTGGCGACATCCAGGGTTGCTACGATGAGCTCAGGCGGGCCCTCGACGTCGTCGACTTCGATGCTGCGGTCGACCGTCTGTGGTGTGTGGGCGACCTGGTCAATCGCGGGCCGAAATCGCTCGAAGTGCTGCGCTTCATTCGCGACCTGGGCAAAGCGGCGATTTGTGTCCTTGGCAATCACGATCTGCATCTGCTGGCGCTGGCCGCGGGCAATTCCAAACACCGGAACGAGGCCAGTCTCGCCGGCGTGCTGACGGCATCGGATCGCGACGAGCTCCTGCACTGGCTGCGTCATCGTCCGCTGCTGCATTTCGACCGGTCTGTCGATTTTGTGATGCTCCACGCCGGCCTTCCTCCGCAGTGGGACCTGGCCACCGCAATGGACTGCGCGCAAGAGCTGGAACAGGTACTGCAGAGCAGCGAGGCCGATGACTTTTTCCTGCAGATGTACGGCAACAAGCCGGACCGCTGGACGCCCGAGTTGTCGGGAATCGCGCGCTTGCGTTTCATCACCAATTGCTTCACCCGGCTGCGATACTGCGACGCCGACGGACGCCTCGCGCTGCGCGAGAAGGGACCGCCCGGCAGCCAGCGCAAGGGTCGAATCCCCTGGTTCGAACATCCGCAGCGCGCCACCAGCGGGCAGCGCATCGTCTTCGGTCACTGGTCCACGCTCGGCTATGTGGCGCGGCACAATGCCTGGGCGCTCGACACCGGCTGTCTTTGGGGAGGTGCGCTGACGCTCTTGAGACTCGACCAGGGCCCTCCGGCGCCGCAATCCGTGCCCTGCGCCCGCTGGCAAGACCCAGCGAATTTTGCCTGAGCCCTGGATGGATCCGGCGCGTGCGCCGACCGCTCAGGAAAGCCGCATCCCGCGGCTGATATTGCGGCCGTAAAAGATCTCCATTACCTCGCGGCGAATCTTCTGGGCAATGGTGCGCTGCTCCTTGGGCGGGAGGTCATCGACATCGACATCGAACAGATAATTGTCGAGCTCGAACTCCTTCAGGATCATCTTGGTGTGAAAGATGTTCTCTTGATAGACATTCACGTCCAGCATCTGATACCGCTCGCAGGTGTCGCGGGCAAGAAAGTTTTGGATCGAATTTATCTTGTGGTCGATATAGTGCTTCTTGCCGTTCACGTCGCGGGTGAACCCGCGCACGCGATAGTCCAGGATCACGATGTCTGACTCGAACGAATGGATCAGGTAATTCAATGCCTTCAGCGGTGAGATACGTCCGCAGGTCGCTACATCGATATCCGCGCGGAAGGTCGATATGCCATTGTCGGGATGGCTCTCCGGATAGGTGTGAACAGTAATGTGGCTCTTATCGAGATGCGCGACCACGGACTGGGGCAGCGGACCCGGTCCCTCGGCATTGGAGATCTGTTCGGCCGCGACCGGCTCCTCCGAGATCAAGATGGTGACACTCGCGCCGTGCGGGTCGTAGTCCTGGTGCGCGATGTTCAACACGTTCGCGCCAATGATCTCTGTGACGTTGCGCAGGATATCGATCAGCCTTTCCGCAGAATAGGCCTCGTCGATATAGCGGATGTACTCCCGCTCCTGTGTCGGCGACGCCGCATAGTTGACGTCGTAGATATTGAAACTCAGCGTCTTGGTGAGATTATTGAACCCGTGAAGCTGGATCTTTTTCGCTTTCGGCATGCCTCGGGCCTCACCAAAAATGGGCGCAGAAAGTAGCCGAAAATCGCTCGAGAGACAAGCAGGCTAGTTGAGGCCCTTGAGTTGCTCCCACTGACTGACGGGGGGGTGGTGAATCATCTGCACCAAGGTCCCGTCGGGGTCGTAGCAGTAGAAACTGCGCGCGCCGTCGCGATGCGTGCGTGGAGCGGTCCGCATTCGCACCTGGTGTTCGTTCAACCAGCTGAACCATCGATCGACGGCCTCGGCGCTGTCGACGAAAAAGCCGATGTGGTCCAGGCGCTGCGCGGCCTCGTCCCGGACCATGTCCGGCTCCGCCTGATGCAGGGCCAGATTGTCTCCACCCGAGGTCAGATAGACATTGTGTTCATCCGGCCGCCACTCCACTTCCATACCGAGCAGATCGACATAGAAATGCTCACAGGCCGCCATGTCGCGCACGAACAGCGCGACATGCCGCATCCCAAAGCCCAGGCCCGGCCGACTCATGCAACCTCCACGATCTCGAAATCGTGGGTAATCTCGGCCATGGCGCCGAGCATGATCGAAGCCGAGCAGTACTTTTCCGCACTCATCTTCACCGCGCGTTCGACCGCCTTCGCGGTCAGCCCCTTGCCGCCGATACGAAAGTGCACATGTATCCGGGTGAACACCTTTGGGTCTTCGGCGGCGCGTTCGGCCTCGAGATCCACCTCGCAAAAACTCACCGCATGTCGGCCGCGGCGCAGGATCAGCAGAACGTCGAACTCAGTGCATCCACCCATACCGATTAGAAGCAGCTCCATCGGGCGCACGCCCAGATTGCGCCCACCGTGCTCAGGTGGCCCGTCCATCACCAACGCGTGACCACTGCCGGACTCAGCCAGCATGGTGACGCCATCCACCCACTTAATTCGTGCCTTCATAAGCGCTGTGTCACAAAACGACAGTGACGAGGCTAGCACAGTTCGACAAGCGCCATCAGCCTGCCTAGAATTCCGTCAGGCCTTGGACTATCACGCTATGTCGCAACCCAAACCGCAAAGCATTGTGCAGCCGCCACCGCGGGACCCGGACTGGCTCAAGCCCTTTCTGGGGCATTGCCACCGGCGCCGCTACCCGGCGAAAACAGAGTTCATCCACCCCGGTGATGCCGCGGATAGCCTTTTCTACCTGGTTTCCGGCCAGGTCACGGTCTTCATCGAAGACGAAGACGGCCGGGAGATCATACTCACCTACCTGAACAAGGGGGATTTCATCGGCGAAATGGGCCTGTTCGTGCCCATGCCGAAGCGTTCAGTCATGGTGCGCACGCGCAGCACCTGCGAACTCGCGGAGATCTCCTACAACAAACTCGAGCAGCTGTTCGAAGGCGACCTGCGGCCGCACACCAAGGACATTCTCTACGCGATCGGTAGACAACTCACCGAACGCCTGGCCGCGACCAGTCAAAAGGTCAGTCACCTGGCCTTCCTCGACGTCACCGGGCGCATAGCGGGCACCCTGCTGGAATTGTGCAAGCAGCCGGATGCCATGACCCATCCCGACGGCATGCAGATTCGCATCACCCGCCAGGAGATAGGCCGAATCGTCGGTTGTTCGCGCGAAATGGCCGGACGCGTGCTGAAGGATCTCGAGGAACGCGGACTGATTCATGTAAAGGGCAAGACCATCGTCGTCTTCGGCACCCGCTGACGCTCAAGCCCGCGGTCATCCCGCCGTTAAGGCTTTTGATTCGTCCAGTGATCGCAGCCCGGAAAGCCCGATGTCCGCAGTATCGCCGTTTCACGAAAGCCAGAAACTCGTGCGCTGTCAGGTCGCAAACCGTTATCACGAGACCAGCACACGTTTCATCGAGATCAATGCCTTCAAACTATGGGAGCATTTGATGACGACCAAGCATGGTCTCAAGGTCGGTGAACCCCATTTGTGCCTGTGGATCAGCGCGGACGAGTATGCGCGCAGTGCCGAGGTGTTCGACCGCGCCGGCGACGTCGAGGCGGTCAATCGAATCGTCGTCGACTTGTTCGACGCCGAGTACGGTTTCTCGCAGACCATCATGCGTTACGCCCGCGCCGTCGAATCCGATCAGGTCGTCGAGATACTCCGTTCGCATATCCCACCGGAACTGTCCGCCGCGGACGCCTGCCAGATCGAGGTTATCAGCGGGCATGTCGTGCAACAGTGGCACCCCAACGCCAGCCGCAACATCCTGACCGGTCTGGAGGGCTGAGCCGACCGTGGGTGAGTTCCGGGCTAGGCGAAGAGTTCGGCCAGTTTGGCGCCCGGATCTTCCGCTCGCATAAAGGCCTCGCCGACCAGAAAGGCCTGCACCGCATGCTCGCGCATCAGGCGTACATCGGCCGGCACCAGGATGCCGCTCTCCGTCACCACCAGTCGGTCCTCGGGAATCTGATCCAACAGATCGAGCGTGGTCTGCAGACTGACCGCAAAGGTGTGCAGATCGCGGTTGTTGATCCCGATCAGGCGATTGTCGGTGCCCAGGGCGCGCTGCAGCTCCCCGGCGTCATGGACCTCGATCAGGACGTCCATGCCGAGTTCGCAGGCCTGATCGTGCAGGCGACAGAGCTGGGCGTCATCCAGACAGGCTGCGATCAACAAGATACAGTCTGCCCCGATCGCGCGCGCCTCCAGCACCTGGTAGGGATCGATGATGAAGTCCTTGCGGATCACCGGAAGCCGACAGGCGGCACGCGCCGTTTGCAGGTAGGCATCGGAGCCCTGGAAAAAATCCACATCGGTCAGCACCGAGAGGCAGGCGGCCCCGCCGCGCGCATAGCTGCGGGCAATGTCGGCCGGGCGGAAGTCTTCACGCAACACGCCCTTTGACGGCGAGGCCTTCTTGATCTCGGCGATCACAGCGGCCTTACCGGCATCTACCCTGGCCTGCAAGGCGGCGACAAAACCACGCGGCAAATCGGCATCCGCGACCCTTGCCGACAGCTCGGCGGGGCAGACCCTGGCCTTGCGCTCGAAGACCTCCTGCTGCTTTCGGGCAAGGATCCTCTTCAGAACATCTGGTGTATTGGGCATGGTTCGTGTCTGGTGTCGGCCAAATCTGGTGACCAGGCGACCTCGCGCTTTGCATCTAACCGCCGGGATCCGTTTCCGGTCGTCGCATGGCGGTATGGCTCAGGTATGCGGCGGACTGGCGGTCGGTCGAACACGTCAAAGACTCTGCGTCAGCACCACCAGGCGATCGAGCCGCCGGCGCGCCTCTCCACTGGCGATCGCCTGATCCGCCTTCTGCACCCCGTCTTTCACCGAGCCCGCCAGCCCGGCCACATAGATCGCCGCGCCGGCATTGAGCACCACGATGTCGCGCGCGGGGCCGGGCGTATTATCGAGCACGCCGACGATGGTCTTGACGCTGTCTTCCGGCCCCTCGACCGTGATCGCGTCCAGCGCGCTGCGCTGCAGGCCAAAGTCTTCCGGCTGAATCGAGAAACGATGTACGCTGCCGTCGCGTAGCTCGGCCACCTCTGTCTTGTCGCCAATACTAATCTCGTCCAGGCCGTCGCGCGAATGCACAACCATCACGTGGCGACTACCTAGCCTGCGCAATACCTCGGCCATTGGCTCGAGCAGCTCCTCACTAAACACACCGAGCACCTGATTGGGTACGCCGGCCGGATTGGTCAGCGGTCCGAGCACATTGAAAATAGTGCGCACCCCCATCTCGCGCCGGGGCCCGATGGCATGCCGCATGGCGCTGTGGTGCCCGGGGGCGAACATGAAACCGACGCCGACCTCCCGAACACATTGCGCGACCTGCTGCGGCGACAGGTCCAGTCGCAGACCGGCCTTTTCCAGCGCGTCGGCGCTTCCGGACTTACTGGACACCGAACGATTACCGTGTTTTGCGACATGGCAGCCGGCCGCGGCGGCGACGAACATACTGGCGGTCGAAACGTTGAATGTCCCGGAGGCATCGCCGCCGGTACCGACGATATCGACCGTGTGGGCAAGGCCGCCGATATCGACACCCGATGCCAGCTGGCGCATCACCGCAGCCGCTGCCGCGATCTCGGTGACACTCTCTCCCTTCATGCGCAGGCCGATGAGAAAACCGCCGATCTGGGCCGGTGTCGCACCGCCTGTCATGATGCTGTTCATCACCGCCGTCATCTCTTCGGCGCTCAAGCTATGCTGATCGACAATACGCGCGATGGCCTGCTTTATGTCCATGGTCGTTATGCCCTCCACAAACCTGGTCTGGGGTCGCCTATTTTCCGTCCAGAAAGTTTTTCAACATCTGGTGGCCGTACTCGGTGAGGATAGACTCCGGGTGAAACTGCACCCCCTGCACATCGAGCTCGCGATGGCGCACCCCCATGATTTCGTCAACGCCGCCAAGGTGTTCCGTCCAAGCAGTGATTTCGAGACAGGCCGGCAAGCTGGCCCGGTCGATGACCAGAGAATGGTAGCGGGTCGCCTCGAATGGAATCGGCAGATCTGTAAAAACCCCAACCGCGTGATGGTGAATAGGTGACGTCTTGCCGTGCATCACCTGTCGCGCATGCACTATGCGTCCGCCGAAAGCCTGACCAATTGCCTGATGACCGAGGCACACCCCGAGGATCGGGATCTTGCCTGCGAATGCGCCGATCGCAGCGACAGAAATGCCAGCCTCGGTCGGCGTGCAAGGCCCTGGCGAGATCACCAGATACGCGGGATTGAGCGCCGCGATCCCGGCGACGTCGATTTCGTCATTGCGCACCACCCGGACGTCTGCGCCGAGCTCACCAAAGTACTGGACAATATTGAAGGTGAACGAATCATAGTTGTCGATCATCAACAGCATGTTCAATCCTCCTCCCGGTCGCAGAGGAGAACATCAAGGCCCGCCTCGGCCTGGGCCACCGCGCGAAACACCGCACGGCCTTTGTTCATCGTCTCCTTCCATTCGAGATCCGGCACCGAATCGGCGACGACGCCGGCACCGGCCTGGATATGCAGCTCGCCGTCCTTGATTACCGCGGTGCGGATGGCGATGGCGGTGTCCATGTTTCCGCTCCACGACAGGTAGCCGACCGCACCCGAATACACGCCGCGTTTGACCGGTTCGAGTTCGTCGATGATCTCCATCGCGCGAATCTTCGGGGCCCCGGAGACGGTGCCGGCAGGGAAGGTCGCCCGCAATACATCCATTGCCGTCATGCCATCCCGCAGCTGCCCAGTGACATTGGAGACGATATGCATGACATGCGAATAGCGCTCCACCACCATCTTTTCGGTGAGCTTTACGCTGCCGACCGTAGCGACGCGACCGGTGTCGTTACGCCCCAGGTCGATCAACATCAGGTGCTCGGCGAGCTCTTTCGGGTCCGCAAGCAACTCGGCCTCGAGGGCACGATCCTCCTCCTCGTTATGGCCGCGCCGACGCGTGCCCGCGATCGGTCGCACCGTCACCTGGCCCTCTTCGAGGCGCACCAGTATCTCCGGTGAGGAACCGACGATCTGGAAATCGTCGAGATCAAGGTAGTACATGTACGGCGATGGATTCAGTCCGCGCAAGGCCCGATACA
>JASFJQ010000039.1:0-9786 GCA_050121305.1 Chromatiaceae bacterium | reverse complement strand
ACTACCGCATGGCGGTCATCCCCGGGGGGATGTATTCCGGCAGCGCGGACGACACCAAGACCTTCGGAGTGGGGGCAACCTTCGTGTCATCGACCAATAGCCCTTCGGATACGGTCTATCAGGTCGTCAAGGCGGTGTTTGAGAACTTCGACGACTTCCGCAAGCTGCACCCGGCATTCGCCGATCTGCAGAAAGAGCAGATGATCAAAGACGGCCTGTCGGCCCCGCTGCACGACGGGGCGGCAAAATACTACAAAGAAGCCGGGCTGATGTAGGGACCGGGGACGGGCCCGATGTGACCGACTGCGTCACATCGGGTCGCGCTACGCAATTGATGCATCGCATGTCGATGCCGTGAGGGGGAAGCCGTGGCGGAGAAGCAATCCGGGACGATCAACAGCGACGCACAGGACCTGGTCGCCCAGGTCGATACCGGGGCGCGCCACCCCAGGGGCATACCCGGCAAGGTCCTGTTCGGCGTGCCGGTCGCCTGGTCGCTGTTTCAACTCTGGTACGCCTCGCCGCTGCCCTTCCTGTTCGGGATCGGGGTCTTCAACAACACCGAGGCCAGGTCCATCCATCTGGCGTTCGCGGTATTCCTCGCCTTTACCGCGTTTCCCGCGTTCAAACGCTCGCCCCGCGACTACATCCCGATCCAAGACTGGATCTTCGCCGCCCTGGGGGCCTTCAGCGCGGCCTACATCTACCTCTTCTACGCCCAGTTGTCGGGCCGCTCCGGCGCGCCCACCACCGTCGATCTGGTGGTCGCGGTAATCGGCATGCTGATGCTGCTCGAGGCAACCCGGCGCGCCCTCGGCCCGCCGCTGATGGTTGTTGCGATCGTGTTCCTGGCCTACACCTTCGGCGGCCCCTATATGCCGGACGTGATCGCGCACAAGGGGCAGAGCCTGCACAAGGTGATGTCGCACCAGTGGCTGACCACCGAGGGCGTATTCGGGATCGCGCTCGGGGTATCGACCAGCTTCGTGTTCCTGTTCGTGCTGTTCGGAGCGCTGCTGGAACAGGCCGGTGCGGGCAACTATTTCATCAAGGTCGCATTCGCGCTGCTTGGCCACCTGAAGGGCGGCCCCGCCAAGGCGGCGGTCGTGGCCTCGGCGACCACCGGCCTGATCTCCGGCTCGTCGATCGCCAATGTCGCGACCACCGGCACCTTCACCATCCCGTTGATGAAACGCGTGGGATTCCCCGGTAAAAAGGCCGGCGCGGTCGAGGTCGCGGCATCGACCAATGGCCAACTGACGCCGCCGGTGATGGGGGCGGCGGCGTTCCTGATGATCGAATACGTCGGCATCTCCTATCTCGAGGTCATCAAGCACGCGATCCTGCCCGCGGTCATCTCCTATATCGCGCTCTTCTACATCGTCCACCTCGAGGCCCTCAAGGCCAATATGCAGGGCCTGCCCAAGCGTCAGCACAGCACTATCGCGCAAAAGCTGATGACATTCTCGTTCGTCGTGGCCGGGATCTGCGCGATCGGCTTTGCCGTCTATTACGGCATCGGCTGGATCAAGGACCTCGCCGGCGATTCAGCCATCTACATCGTCGCAGTGCTGGTCGGTGCGGCCTATGTCGGCCTGCTGAAGTTCGCGACCGCCTACCCGGAGCTGGAGGTCGACGACCCCGCGACGGCGGTCCTGGAACTCCCGGAGACCGGCCCTACGGTCAAGGCGGGGCTGTACTTCATACTGCCGATCGTGGTGCTGATGTGGTGCCTGATCGTCGAGCGTTTCTCACCCGGGCTGTCGGCCTTCTGGGCCACTGTGCTGATGATCATCATCGTACTGACCCAGCGCCCGTTGCTGGCGTTCTTCCGCGGTCAGAGTGGCGCCGGCCAGCTCAAGCGCGGCCTGACCGAATGCATCGACGGCCTCGCGCACGGCGCCCGCAACATGATCGGCATCGGCGTGGCCACCGCGGCGGCCGGCATCATCGTCGGCACCATCACGCTGACCGGCATCGGCCAGGTGATGATCGAGTTCGTCGAGTTCATCTCCGGCGGTAACCTGATGTTGGCGCTGATCTTCACCGCGATGATCTGCATCATCCTCGGCATGGGGCTGCCGACCACTGCCAACTACATCGTGGTGTCCAGTCTGATGGCCCCCGTGGTGGTGACCCTGGCCGCGAACAACGGCCTGATCGTGCCGCTGATCGCAGTGCACATGTTCGTGTTCTACTTCGGTATCCTGGCCGACGACACGCCGCCGGTCGGGCTCGCGGCATTCGCCGCCGCGGCGATCGCCAAGAGCGACCCCATTATGACCGGCGTCCAGGGCTTCATGTACGACATCCGGACCGCGATCCTGCCGTTCCTGTTCATCTTCAATACCCAGCTGCTGTTGATCGGCATCGCCAACTGGTTCGAACTCATCGTGGTCATCGCCGGCGCCACCATCGCCATGCTGTTGTTCGCCGCGGCCACCCAGGGCTACTGGCTGGTGAAAAGCCGGATCTGGGAATCGCTGGCGCTGCTGCTGGTGGCCTTCACGCTGTTCCGGCCCGGATTCTGGTGGGACGAGATCTATGCACCGACGGATGACATCCCGGCCACCGAGATCGTGGAGCGCGCCGCGCAGGTGCCCAAGGGAGGCAAGCTGCGGCTGTTCGTGCAGGGCGAGAATCTCGACGGAAAATTCGTCTCGCGCATGGTCCAGCTACCGCTTGGTGACGGCCCGGACGGTGAGGCGCGCCTGCGCGAAGCAGGACTGGAGGTGCGTATCGAAGACGGCAAGGTACTCGCCGACAATGTGGGTTTTGGCAGCCCGGCGCAGGAGGTCGGGATCGATTTCGATTGGGAGATCGTCAACCTGCAGGCCCGCGCCGATCGGCCACCGAAACATCTGATGTTCATCCCGGCACTCGCGCTGCTCGGACTGATCGCCTGGCTGCAACTGCGCCGCAGGGGCCCGACGGCCCCGGCTCCACAACCCGCCTGACCCGGAGACAAGCCATGTTCAAGGAAATCCTGATCCCCGTCGACATGGAAGCGACCGACTTAACCACCCGGGCGTTGGTGATCGCCGAAGAATTCAGCGAACGCTACGGCGCAAAGGTGACGGCGCTGACCGTAATCCCCGACTTCAATAGCTCCTTGGTGGCGAGCTATTTCCCGGAAAACACGATTGAGAAGGCCCACGATCAAGTCTGCAGGGATCTGCAGACATTTATCGACACGCATGCGAAGGATCCGACCAAGATTGGCTGCGCGGTCAGCGAAGGCAGCACCCGCAAGAGCATCGTCAACTACGTCGAGGATCACAACATCGACCTCGTCGTGATACCGGCGCGCAAGTCCGATATCAGCAAGCTGTTCCTCGGCTCGAACAGTTCCTACGTCGTCGAACATGCGCGCTGTTCGGTGCTGGTCGTAAGACCCTAGCCCGCCGGCAGCAGTTCGCCAACCCCGGTGATCACCAGAGACAGGATGGCGAAGTCGAATACGTTGCCGGCCTTGAATTCACCGATCATCTGCGCATGACGATCCAGCATGGGCCGGTTGTGGTGCACCCAACGCTCGAGCATGCCACGCGGACTGCGTTCCTTGTCGCGCGAGCGCAGTACCTGCTCGGCCAGATCGCGCCGAAACCTGTTCAGCCCCGCCTGCAGTTTGGTGCGCGCCAACAGGTGCCAGTGCGTCTGTACCGAGAGTGTCGCGATCTGGTGTTGGATCCACTCGAGTTCGAGCGTATGGTTGAGCGCCGAATAGACCCAGGCCGCCACGGCGATATCGGTTTCGGTAGCGCGCGCGACATCGACGATGTCCAGGGCCGCGGCCATTGGCGGCAGGCCCGATAGGGTCCGCGCCAGATCCAGCGGGACACCCTGCCCCACCAGGTGTCTTACCCGACGTTCGAACTCCGCCTTGTCCTGGGTCGCCAATGGCCGCGGCATGGCCTCCCATAGCTCAGCGACACCGTCGTAAAAATGTTCCTTCAATGCCCCCATCTCGAGGGAGGTCTTGTAGGAGCGCAACACGCTGGTCAGGGTCTGCTCGAGGAACTCGGCGATGCCAGCCAGTATCTCGATCTGCGCTGCGGCCGCGACCATATTGTCGAGTGCCTCCACGCGCCGCCACAGCACATCGGTCTCGAACACCTCGCTGACGATAAGATAGGCGCGTGCCACAGAAGCGATGTCACAGCCGATCTCCTCGCGCACCCGGAAACCGATCCCCGGACCCACATGGTTGGCGATCTCGCCGGCAATCGTCGTGGCGACGATCTCTCGCCGCAGTCGATGCGCGGCGATCTCACGCGGATAGCGTTCACCCAACACCTCAGGGAAATAGCGCACCAGACGGTCGACCACGAAGGGGTCATCGGGAATATCCGAGGCAACGATCGCCTCGAAATAATTCATCTTGCTGTACGCGAGCAGCACCGCGACCTCGGGCTTGGTCAACCCCTGCCCGATCGCTACCCTTTCTGTCAGCCCCTTCTTGTCTGGCAGGCCTTCGAGGCGGCGATTGAACGCGCCCTTCTGCTCCAACAGATGGATGAATCGAGCCTGCTCGTAGAGTCTCGGTGCCCCGCCCGCGACGACGACGCTGATCGCCTGAGTCTGCGCATAATTGTCGGCCAGCACCAAATGGGCGACGTCATCGGTCATGTCGACCAGCAGTTGATTGCGTTGTTTGCTGGTCATATCGCCGTCGGCAACGATCTTGTCGAGCAGGATCTTTATGTTGACCTCGTGATCGGAGCAGTCGACGCCCGCGGAATTGTCGATGGCATCGGTGTAGATCTTGCCGCCGTGCAAGGCAAACTCGACGCGTGCCAGCTGGGTGAAACCGAGATTGCCCCCCTCGCCGACCACGCGACAGCGCAGCTCGCCGGCGTCCACACGCAGCGCATCGTTGGCCTTGTCACTGGCTTGTTCGTGCGACTCATGGGAGGCCTTCACATAGGTACCGATGCCGCCGTTCCAAAACAGATCGACCGGCGCGCGTAACATGGCCCGGATCAGGTCATTGGGCGTGATGCGTTCGACCTTGAGCCCTAGTAGTGCCCCCACCTCGGGGGTCACCGCGATGGATTTCGCCGCGCGGGAATACACGCCGCCACCCTTAGAGATCAGCGCCGGGTCGTAATCCGACCAGCCCGAACGCGGCAGTCTGAACAACCGCTCCCGCTCTTGATAGGAAGCCGCGGCATCGGGATCCGGGTCGAGAAAGATGTCTTTGTGGTTGAATGCCCCGAGTAGTCGAATGTGGCGCGACAACAGCATGCCGTTGCCAAACACATCGCCCGACATGTCGCCGACGCCGATCACGGTAAAGTCCTCCGACTGGGTGTCGACGCCAAGCTCACGAAAGTTCCGCTTGACCGACTCCCAGGCGCCGCGCGCGGTGATCCCCATGGCCTTGTGATCGTAACCGGCGGATCCACCCGAGGCGAAGGCATCGCCGAGCCAGAAGCCGTAGGACAGTGCCACGCCGTTCGCGATATCGGAGAAGGTCGCAGTCCCCTTGTCCGCTGCGATCACCAGGTAGGGGTCATCGTCGTCATGCCTCACCACCCGCGCGGGCGGGACCAGCGCATCACCCACCAGGTTGTCGGTGATGTCGAGCATGCCGCTGAGCAGGGTTTTGTAACACGCGATCACTTTCTCCATACGCTGTTCGGGGCTATCGGTCAGCAGCGTATTCTTGACCACGAAACCGCCCTTGGAGCCGACCGGGACGATCACCGTGTTCTTCACCATCTGTGCCTTCATCAGGCCGAGGATCTCGGTGCGATAATCCTCCATGCGATCCGACCAGCGCAGTCCACCACGGGCCACGCGGCCGCCGCGCAGATGGACGCCTTCCATCTGCGCGGAGAACACGAAGATCTCGAACATCGGCAGAGGCAGCGGCATATTGGCGATCTGCGTCGGGTCGAACTTGAAGGAAAGGTAGGGGGCAAAGCCCTGCGTGCTATCGGTACGAAAAAAGTTGGTGCGCAGCGTCGCCTGGATAAGATTGAGAAACAACCGCAGGATGCGATCCTCATCGAGGCTCGCGACCTCCTCGAGTCGGGCCTCGAAGGCGGCCAACTGCGACGCCACACGTCCCTCGACGTCCTGCTCGTCCGGACTGAAGCGCAGCTGGAACAGGCGATTGAGCACCTGCACCACCTCGGGATGCCGGTTCATTACATCGATGCTGTAGGCCTGCGTGTACGGCACCTTGATCTGGTGCAGGTAGCGACTGTAGGCACGAAACAAGAGTGCCTCTTTCCATGAAAGCTGCGCCCGCAGCACCAACCCGTTGAAGCCATCGCTGTCGATCGCCTGTTCCCAAACCTTGAGAAAGGTCTCTATGAAGCGTTCCCTGACCAGCGCGGAAACCGGCTGTCCGGCCTCTGGGCGACGGGTGGCAAAATCGTGGATCCAAAAATCGCCGGCCGGGTGGTGTACCCGGTAAGGGTGCTCACCGAAAACACTCAGCCCCATGTGTTCGAGCACCGGGATCACCTGCGACAGGGAGACCGGTTGGCCCTGCGAGTACAAGCGCACGTGCATCTGTCCCGCGTCCTCCGTTATCGGGTGATACAGATGCAACCCAAGACGGCCATCTTTGCGCACGCGCTCGATCCGCTGGATGTCGGTCACCGCGATCCGCGGATGGAAATCCTCGCGGTAGCCTCCCGGAAAGGCCTGTGCATAATCACGCAGATAGCCTGCCGCCAGCGCCTCATCGACCTGAGCGAAAAGCGCGGTTCTCAGTCCGTCCTGCCAGGTGGTCGCCACCTCGACTATGCGCGATTCCAGATCGTCGATATCGAAGCGGGCCTCAAGCCCGACCGGCACGCGAATAACGAATTGCATGCGCGCCAGAATAGATTCAGAGAACTGGGTATCGAAGACGACGTCGGTGCCACCAAGGGCCTCGACGAGGATCTTCTGGATCGCGATGCGGACCTCGCGGCTGTAGCGCTCACGCGGCAGATAAACCAGGCAGGTGTAAAAACGCCGGAAGGGCTCCTGAATGATGAACAGACGGGTGCGTTGCCGCTCCTGGAGGCTTAGGACACCGAGCGTGGTCGCCAGCAGATCCTCGCTGCTGATCTGGAACAGCGCATCCCTGGGAAAGTTGTCGAGGACGTTCGCGACCACCCTGCCGGAGTGGCTGCGCGGTGATACCCGGGCCCCCGCGAACACCGCCTCGACCTTCTTGCGCAACAACGGGATCTGGCGCGGCGGTGTACTGTATGCGCCGGAGGAGAACAGTCCGATGAAGCAATAGAGCCCGGCCAGGCCCCCCTGTGCATCGCGACGCTTGAGGGTCACGCAGTCCATGTAGACCGGACGATGCACCGTCGACTTGGCATTGGTCTTAGTGACCATCAGGTCGGTGTCCGAGGCCGAAAGGCCGGCCGCGAGGCCCGAGAGCCACCGATCGGCACGGGCCCGGGCGCCAGCATCGCCCCGCAGCTGGCCGAGACCGGAACCATCGACGAAACGCAGCCCGTCATCGGCCGAACCAGCGTGAAGTTCGAACGTGCAACAGGCGATGAACAGGTAATGATCGTTGATCATCCAGTTCATGAATGCCTGCGCCTCGGCATTGTCCTCCTCCGTCCCCTGGACCGGTGTGGCGACCAACTCGGCCTGCACGCCTTCCGCGAAGCCCCTCATCGCCAACCAATCGGAAGTGGTCATGGTCACATCGGCGACAACGCCCTGCACCAGCGTCTGCAGCCTGGCCAACGCTGCTTCCGGCTGCCGATCGACATGCAGCTGAATGATCGCCTCGGGGCCAGCCGCGTCGACCCCAGTCTCGGTGTCATGAATGGCCTTGAGGCGGCCGTTGTTGTCACGAACGACCGCAAATACCGGGTGAATAGTGAGTCTGATCGCCAGACCTTCCGCATTGAGCGCCGCCGAAATCGAGTCGATCAGAAACGGCATGTCGTGCGCGACCACCTCGACGATGGTGTCTTCGCTGCGCCAACCGTGCTCCTGCTGCTCCGGGTTGTAGACCCTGACCTTCGCCTCATCGGGTCGTCGCTCCTGCATCAGCCGCCAGTGTGCGATCAGCGCGCCGAGCAGGTCCTGCGGATCATGCTCTTCGAGATCCGTGGGCGCGATGTGTCGGTAGTAGATCTCGAGTAGACGCTCGATCTGCTGTGACTCGACTTGACTGAAGCCTTCCGGCGGGCCGGCGGCGAGTAAGTGGCTCAGGGATTGAATCAGGCGATTTCCGTTTGCAATGCCCATAGGGCTCCTGGTTTGGTGGCTCACCAATGAGCTGGCGTCATCGCGTAAACTCACCGGCGGGACCGTCGTTGGGTTCCGGGTTAGGATAAGCGTAGTCAAGAAGGCCCGAGGATGCGCAGGTCGCAAAGGGCCTGCATCGATACGGGGAAACTTTGGCGCCTCGAAACGATCCAAACCCGATCAAGCTGACCATTCCCAAGCCCATCCGTCGGCCCAGGACTACCGATGTTAGAGACACTCGACAAACTGCAGCCCTCGGATTTTCCCAGGATCCGTCGCAAGCGCCCCAAGACACTGCAGGTCAACCTGGGGTATCGCTGTAATCAGCAGTGCCTGCATTGCCACGTCGCGGCCAGCCCGCAGCGGACGGAGATGATGGCTGCAGAGACGATCGAGCTGGTGATCGAGAATCTCCGCCTCCTGCCGTTCGAGACGCTGGATCTGACCGGCGGCGCCCCGGAACTGAATCCGCATTTCCGCTACCTGGTTGAGCAGGCTAGGCAACTGGGGATCGCGGTCATCGACCGCTGCAATCTGACCATCCTGCTGGAGCCCGGTCAGGAAGGCCTGGCGGAATTCCTCGCCGCCCACGACGTAGAGATCGTTGCCTCTCTGCCGTGCTATCTCGAGGAGAACGTAAATCGGCAGCGCGGCAAAGGCGTCTTCGCGGACAGCATCGAGGCGCTGCGCCGGCTCAATGCGCTGGGCTACGGCACGGGCGGCGGTAGACGCCGGCTCAATCTGGTGTACAACCCGCAGGGCGCGTCACTGCCGCCGCCGCAGGCCGCACTGGAGGATGACTACCGACGCATATTGGCAGACCAGTACGGCATCCGATTCGATCGTCTGCTGGCGCTGGCCAATCTGCCTATCCAGCGGTTCGGCAGCACGCTGTTGTCGCACGGCCAGTTCGACGACTATGTCAGCCTGCTGAAACAGGCGCACCGTGACGCCAACCTGGCCGACGTGATGTGTCGTTCGCTCGTCTCGGTCGACTGGCAGGGCTACCTGTATGACTGCGATTTCAACCAGATGCTCGGACTGCAGCTGCAGAGCACCGCAGAAGACCGGCCGCACCTGCGCGATCTGGCGGGCCTGACCCTGCACGACAATCCGATCACGGTAGCCGACCACTGCTATGGCTGCACGGCCGGTCAGGGATCGAGCTGTGGCGGGGCGCTGCAGGACACGACTAGAGCGTGAGCCGGTATCGGCTTTCCATCATCGTCCCGGCCCTGAACGAGGCGGACCGCATCGCGGGTCTGCTGGCCGATCTCGACCCCTTGCGTCAACGCAGACACGAGGTCATCGTGGTGGACGGCGGCAGCGACGACCCGACGGCGGCGATCGCCGCACCGCGCGCAGATCGCGTGATCACCGCCGAGCGCGGGAGGGCCCGCCAGATGAATGCCGGCGCACGGCTCGCCAGCGGCGATGTACTGTGGTTTCTGCATGCCGACAGCCGCGTACCCCTAGAGGCCGCAGATGCCGTCGTCGAGGCCTGCGCCACCGGCTGCGCCTGGGGACGATTCGACGTGCGACTGTCGGGCCGACAGCCACTGC
>JASFJQ010000038.1:0-10158 GCA_050121305.1 Chromatiaceae bacterium | reverse complement strand
CAGGGAAGCTGACGCACGAATTCCACGGGGTCCCAGTTGACCGATGCCCACATGTTGAGCCCGATGATCTCGAATGCAAGGAATCCGAAGACCAGCGACAGGACCCCGGTCGCCCCGAGGTAGATCGGGCCTATCTGGGCATCGCCGAACTTACCGGCCCAGTAAGAAAACCGCGAGCCGCCCATCCGGAAGAAACCCTCGGCCCCGATTGGGACACCCGGGTCGGCTGGCGCCCGTACCTGGACGCGGGTAAAGATGTTTTGATACTCAGCCATTGGAATACTCCCGCCTCAAGACCAGATAGGTAGTTGCAGCCACCAGTTCCACCACTCGGGCCAACCGCGCGTCCAGAACGGGCCACTGATGACGATACAGACCGCGCTCCAGAAACCGGCCGACAGCGCCAGGAAGAGACCCAGGCGGTGAATGCCGAGGGCGCCGATCGAGTAACCGATATCGTCGCGGAAGAAGGTGTTCTCATGCTCCGCCTCCTTCATCACCTTGCCCTTGCCCGGATTGGTCACCGACAGGATCAGTGAGCCGTGCATCGAGAGTGCGAGCGTGGTCGTGAAGAAGAAGGTCACGGCAAGCATGTGCGCCGGGTTGTAGTGGAAGTGCAGATACTGGTAGCCGACGTTGGATACCCAGTCGAGATGACTCATGATCCCGTAAGGAAAGCCGTGACCCCAGGCACCCAGCAGCAGTGGCCGCACGACGACCAGCGTCACATAGGCCAGGATCGCAAAGCTGAACGCGAAAGGTATGTGCAGCCCCATACCGAGCTTGCGGGAGATCTCCACCTGTCGCAGCGCCCAGGAGACAAATGCGCCGATCGCGCAGATGGTGATGATTTGCCAGAGCCCGCCTTCCTTGAGTGGCGCGAGACCCAGGCCGTATTCGAGATCGGGCGGCGCGATATTGATCTGCCAGAGATTCCAGGTCGGCCCGATGGCCGCACCATAGACGATCAACAGTGTGCCCAGGAGAGAGAAAAAGATCGTCGTGACGCCGAAGAAGCCGACATAGAACTGCCCGACCCAGAAATCGAACAGGTCGCCGCCAATCAGCGTACCCCCTCGAACGCGGTACTTCCGCTCAAAACTCAACATCGACATGGTTTACCTCCGGCCGGCGACATCGCTCCGGTGACTTTCTGTTTCGCTTCTGTTCAGCCGTTCGCGAAGCCATGAACGGCCGCTTGCTTGTGCGTCAGCGCATGAACACAAATGGCAGCGCCGTGTAGGCGGCACGCCTCGCCTCGGCATAGGGCGACTCAGGACCACCCGCCGAAGAGGCCAGCGGGCGCCAGGCACGCGGCAACAGCCGGGTGACCAACGCGATCAGGAAAAAGAACACGAAAGTCACGCGGTACAGCCGCTTGAATTCCTGTCTCTCGCGATCGACCGGCTCCGCGAACGAACGTTGGCTAGGCATAGCTCTTAACATGATGTCGGCTCTCCTGATGGACACGGTTGCAGGCGTGCGCAATGCGTTGTGTTGGTGCGCGCTGATCGCGCGGAAAAGGGTGCTGCTGGCGACTCTCTGAGTACCGCGTTCATGCCGCGCCCCCCGCCGCCAGCTGGTCCTGTGCCTGTTCGACATGCGCCATGGTCACGACCTGGTCGCCATCGCCGCGCGCCGAGCGCTCGGCGGCATCGCGCAGGCGCTTGGCAGTCGATATGCGCACCAATACCGGCGCGGCCTCGATCATGCGGTCCAGCGCCGCCTGTGCCTCGCTCTCCCACGCCAATTCCTGATGCAGACGCGCCGGCGTCGCGGCGACCTGATCCATCTCGGTGCCGAGGGGAAGGATGTTGTACAAGGCGTCGAACAGCGCGTTGCAGACCTCCTGGATCAGGTAGGTCGCGCCTGAATAGCCCATAAAGGGCGTCCCGGTATGGCGTCGAATGATGGTCCCGGGCAGCGAGGCGGGGATATAGATCGCACGCGCACCCATCTCGGACAGATACATCCGCTCGTTGTAGCTGCCGAACATGATCAACGGGGTCTTCTCGCGCACCGCCTGGCGCACCGCTTCGTTGTCCGGCTTCACCCCCGGCTTGCGCGCGAACGAAAAGGTGCACGGCAGCCCCATCTCCTGTTCCAGAAAATGCCGCACCCCACGCGCATAGGTCTCGTTGGCTGCGATGGCGAAGCTGGCCGTACCAAAGAAGTCCTGGGTGACCGAGCGCCACAGATCCCACACCGGCTTGATGGTGGTGAATTTTTCTCGCTCGATGAAAGGCGCCGGGTCGAGGCCGAGCATCTCGCCCAGGGTCTCGAGGAACTTGGTGGTGCTATGCAGACCGATCGGCGCCTGCAGGTAGGGACGATCGAGGGATTCGCACAGCAGTCGCCCGAACTCACGATACATACAGACATTGACCTCGGCCTCTGCGAGCCGCGGTATGTCTTCGAGGTGACTCCCGAGCGGGAACACCATGTTGACCTCGGCGCCGATCCCTTCGATCAGCCGGCGAATCTCCGCCAGGTCGGACCAAGTGTTGAAGTAGCCGTAGATCGGTCCGATGATGTTGACCTTCGGCCTGGTACCGGGCTTGCGCGCTGCCGGCTTGATCTTTTTCTTGCCCTTGGGGCCGTACCGGGTCCACAGCCAGTTCATCGCACGATCGGCGCTCTGCCACTGGTCCTCGTCGATGGTGCGCGGCAGGAAACGCTCGATGTTGGTGTCTTCCGGAGTGACCCCGCCGCCGATCATCTCGGCGATGGAACCCGTGACCACCACACTGGGCAGCTGCGGGTCCAGGGTCTTGTGTGCGCGTCGCATCGCCCCCTCGGTGCCATGCTGACCCAGCTCCTCTTCGGCCAGCCCGGTCACCACGATGGGCAGCTCGTGCGGCGGCAGCGCATCGGTATAGTGCAGCACGGAGGTGACCGGCAGGTTCTCGCAGCCGACCGGTCCGTCGATGATCACCTGCAGCCCCTTGATCGCGGTAAATACATAGACCGAGCCCCAGTAGCCGCCGGCGCGATCGTGATCGAGCACCAACATCAGACTATCTCCTGCGCTTTGCGCCGCTTGGCCTGCCGCTCGAGTTGCTGCTGATAGCGCTCGCGGAACTCGCCGTGCTCGGCCGGCACGCCTTCCCAGACGCCGGCCTTGTCGCCCTCACCGACGCCCTCGAAGAAATCGCGCATGCGATCGAAGCGTTCCCGGTTTGACAGCGCCGCATTGACCACCTGTGCCAGTGAGCCGGCGCCAGCCGGTCCCATCAGCGGACGGGCCGAGATCAGGTTGGTGAAATACAACGACGGGATCGCGTGTTCCTTGGCCTTCTGCACCACCGGCGTGGTACCGATCGCAAGGTCCGGCCGGAACTCGTGCAGCGCGGCCAGGTCGTTCTCCAACGATGCGCGGTACTGCACGATGACGCCCTTGGCCTCGAGCCAGTCGCGATCCGCCTCTGACCAGGGGGTGCGGCCACAGGCGGTCCCGACATAGCGCACGTCCGCGCCACTCTCGATCAGCAGGCGGGCCACCAGCAACTCGGAACCCTCATAGCCGGAGAGCGTGATGCGCGCATCGATCGGGGCCCCGGCCAGCGCACCCTTGATCGCCGGCAGGATCGCATTGCTGGCCATCGCCTTTTTGGCCTCGCTGACGTTGCACAGCTTGCCGATCGCGTCGAGCCAGGCGGCCGTCCCCTCGTAACCCACGGGTGCCGAACCGACGCACTGGCGGCCGGCGTAATCGAACTCGCGGATCGAGGCGGTATAGAAGGGATGGATCGCAGCGACCGCGGCACAGTCGAGGGCGGCATAGAGCTCGCGCCACTCGCGTGTCGGTACCGTCGGTCCGGCGGCCAGGCCCATCGGCTCGAGCATGCGTCCGATGCCTACCGCATCGACCGGGAAGATCTCGCCGAGCAGCGTCACCGTCGGCTTGCCGCTGCGGCCTTCACGCGGCTGCTGCACCGGGCCGCGCTCGGCCTCGGTCCGGGCGTACTTGAGCATCGCCCCAGCCAGCACGTCCTTGGCCTCGGCATGGGTCGGCACGCCGAAGCCAGGCACATCGATGCCGATAATCCGGACACCATTGATCTCTTTTGGCAGCAGATCGAGCGGGACGCCGGACGCAGTCGGCACACACAGATTGATCACCACGACGGCATCGTTCTTCTCCGGATCGGCGAGCTTGAAGACCGCCTCGCGGATGTCTTCGAACAGCTTGCCGGTGACCAGGGTCTCGGAGTCGAAGGGCACATAGCCGACCGTGCGGCGCGCGCCGTAGAAGTGCGACGTGAACGTCAGGCCATAGACACAGCAGGCCGAGCCGCTCAATACCGTCGCCGTGCGTCGCATGCGCAGGCCGACGCGCAGTGAACCGAATGCCGGGCACATGCTCTGCGGCTGATCATGAGGGCCCGTCGGGTAGTCGGCCGCATAGCGTTCCAGCACGTCGCTCTTGCCGGCGGCGGCCGCGGCACGGCCCATCTCGTCGGCGCCGGCATGACAACCGGTCGCGCCGGCGCTGCCGGGTGGGCTAGACGCTGTCATAGATGACCTCGAGCGACGGCCTGACCTCGGCGGTCTTGCCGCACATATCCATCAGCGTGGCCGGCTCCAGCACGACGTCGCGTCCGACGGCATCGCCCGCGAACAGGTCCAGCAGGCCGTCCTGGGTCAGCGGCGTGGGGTGATGCGGCGGGGCCTCCGCGACATTGCGCGCGAGTTCAGCAAACAGCGGCCCCCACTCTCCCTCCGGATAGCCGATGATGTCGTAGTTGGCGCTCTTGCGGCGGATGTCGTCGTTGGCCGGGATCGAGGCGAGTTCCGGGATGCCGACCGCCTTGCAGAAGGCCTGCGCCTCGCCGGTGCCGTCGTCCTTGTTGGTCACCATGCCGGCCACGCCGACATTGCCACCGAGCCTGCGGAAATACTCGACCGCGGAGCAGACATTGTTTGCGACATACAATGACTGCAGGTCGTTGGAGGCCACCACGATGACCTTCTGGCACATGTCGCGCGCTATCGGCAGCCCGAAGCCGCCGCATACGACGTCGCCGAGAAAGTCCAGCAGGACATAGTCGAAGTCCCAGTCGTGGAAGCCGAGCTTTTCCAGGGTCTCGAAACCGTGGATGATGCCGCGGCCGCCGCAACCCCGACCGACCTCCGGACCACCCAGCTCCATTGCATAGACACCGTCACGCTTGAAGCAAACGTCGCCGATCTGCACCGGCTCACCGGCGAGCTTCTTCTTCGATGACGTCTCGATGATGGCCGGGCAGGCCTTGCCGCCGAACAGCAGCGAGGTGGTATCGCTCTTGGGATCACAGCCGATCAGCAGCACCTTCTTGCCCTGCTGCGCCATCATGTAAGAGAGATTGGCCAGCGTAAAACTCTTGCCGATGCCGCCCTTGCCGTAGATCGCGATGATCTGGGTCTTGGCCGCGGCGGGCGAGGTGGCCAATGCGCTGGCATCGATCACGACCTCGGTCTTGGCCGTTGCCGGGGGCTGACGCTGGGCCGTGGGAGTGGCCGCGGTCACTTGGGGGGTCGTCATTGGCAAGATCTCCAGTCGAGGATCATTTTCAGACAATCGGCATCTTCAAAGGCCGTACGGTAGGCGTCGGCAGCGCGCGTCGGGGAGGCGCGATGGGTAATCAGGCCGTCCAGGGAGAGGTCTCCCGAACTCAGCAGCGACATCACCCGCTGCAGATCCTCGGGCCGCCACTCGGCAGCGACCTGCAGACGCGCCTCACGCATGAAGGCCGGCGGAAAGGCGAACGCAACGGGCTGTTCGTAGAAACCGGCGAGTACCACGGAACCGCGGCGTGCGAGGCGGCCAATCAGGCTATCGAGGATGCCGTGGGCGCCGCTGACATCGCAGATCAGCCGATAGTCGCAGCGCGGGTCCTCCGACGGGTCGACGACGGCATAGCCGACACTCGCCACGCGCCGCGCCGGATTGGTCTCCCAGACGGTCGGCGCCGGGCCGTCGAGCGCGACCACCAGCCTGGCGATCAATCGACCGAGCACCCCGTGACCGACGATCAGTTCGGGGAGCGCCAGGCGTCCGGACACGGCCAGTGCATGGTGCGCGGTCGCCGCGAGCGCCAGCAGCACGCCCTCCTCGCCGAGCGATTCACCGATCGGGATCAGGCGCTCTGCCGGTGCCACGACGCGCGCCGCGGCCCCGCCGAAGAGCCCGCGGACGTCGCTGAAGCCGCGCGAACCCGGGACGAACACCCGCTCGCCTGCGGCCAGGCCGCTCGCCTCGCCGCCACTGACGATGCGCCCCACCGATTCATAGCCCGGCACCAGCGGATAGCCCATGCCCGGAAATTCCGGCATGGCCCCGGTCCACAGGAGCCGCTCGGTCCCGGTGCTGATCCCGCTCCATTCGATATCGACCACGCAGTCGGTGTCCGCCGGCGCCGTCAGACCGACCTGGTTCAGCGCCAGATGTCCGGGTTGTTCGAAGACCACGGCGGTTGTTTGAAGACTCACGGCAAGATTCCCTCGCGGATCGACGGCCCGCTAAACCGCGGATCGTTCAAGTGTCAGTTTAATTTGACTACTCGAAATGTCAACTTGAAAAGACAGTCGGCATCTCGGTCAGGCCCGCGCGACCAGCAGGCGTGCCAAGAGTGGGCGCGGTGTCCGCACCTCGCGGACATGCCCGAATCCGGCCTGTCGCAGCATCTGTTGGAGTTCTTCGCGGCGACGCGCCCGCCCGCTGCCCATCGCCCAGAGATAGAGGCCGAAATAGGCATCACCCACGGGTTCCGCGCCGGTCGTGCCGGCCATCGGCTCGGCGATCAACAGGGTGCCGCCGGGACGCAGCGCCCGGTGGGCCGTCTGCAGCATCGTCGCGACCGCGGGGTCGTCATGGTCGTGCACCACGCGGATCAGCGAGACCAGGTCGAATCCCTCGAGATCGGTCGCGGCGAACAGATCGCCGCCGATCGCGTGCGCGCGCCGGGCCAGACCCGCGGCCGCAAAGCGTTCGCGGGCCCGTTCCGCGACTGGCGGCAGGTCGAGCAGCGTGACCTCTAGATGCGGCCAACGCAGCGCGGCCGTGGACGCAAAGACGCCCTCGCCACCCGCCATGTCGAGCATATTCCGGTGACCGCGCAGCGAATAACTGTCGAGGACGTCGTTGGCGATCAGCGCCTGCGATTCGGCCATCAGCGTGCTGTACTCGCGCACCTGCTGGGCGTCGAGCTGGGCCGGCGCGTCCGAGTCCGCGTAGGCCCAATAGCCCGAGAGCCGGGCATCTTTTCGATTTCGCAGCAGACCCACCGGGTCCGCCAGATCCGCATACAGCAGCGCATGGTGGCGGACCATGGAGCTGATGCCGGGATTGCCGATCATCGCGGCACCGTGCGCACCCAGGCCATAGCGCCCGCCACTGCGCGGCTGCACCAGGCGCAGCGAGGTGGCCGCCAACAGCAGCCGCCGCAGGGGCTCGTCGGAGAGCCCGGTAAGCTCGGTCAGGCGCGCCACAGACTGTGGTCCCTGGGCGAGCGCCTCCAACAGCCTCAACTCCACGCAGGCACTCAATACCTGCGAGTAGACGAAGCCGGCGGCGATGTCGAACAGCTCGCGCGTGCGCCGCCGGGTAATCGGCCGGGTCAGCGGGAAGCGCGCCGCCCATTGCTGAAAGCGCCCACTGGTCAGGAGCCGATCACGCAGCGCCAACCAGCGGTCGCGCAGCGTGCGGGCGCCCCTCGATGGCGCCGGCATCAGCCCACCCGAGACCTGCTCGTGCACGGTCAACGCGAGACTGGCCTAGGCCGCGCGGCGCGCCAGGTCCTTCGGCAAGAAACGCTTCGACTCCTCGAGCATCAGCAGCTTCAGCAGGTGGCCGCCGGGGCAATCGGGGATGGACTCCACGCCCTCCTCGACCAGCTGGCGCAGGCGACTGACGGCGCCGTCGACGCCCAACTCCTGCACCGCACTGGGGCGTCCATGGGCCTCGTCCTGGCCGACCGGTTTGCCGATGGTCTCGGCGTCGGCAGTCGCATCGCGGATGTCGTCGGCGACCTGATAGGCCTCGCCGATGCGCTCGCCCAGCAAGGTCCAGGGCTCGACCTCGGCACCGGCCGCGGCGGCACCGGCGCAGGTCGCGGCGACGAATAGCGACCCTGTCTTGGCCTGGTGATAGCGTGAGACATCGACGCTCGGCTCCAGCTCCCAGGCCTGACCGGCGGAGATGCCGAACGGCATGCCGACGGCGCGCCCGGTGATCGACAGCAGCGACGACAGGCGCTGCGGGGCACTGCATTCGCCGGCCGCCAGACCCAACGACTCGAACGCGAGTACGATCAGGGCATCACCGGTCAAGACCGCGATCTGATCACCGAAGGCCACATGCACCGAGGGCTTGCCGCGGCGTTCCCCGGCATTGTCGAAACAGGGCAGATCGTCATGCACCAGCGAGGCACAGTGCAGCAGCTCGATTGCGGCCGCCCCTGCCGCGGACAGCGCAGGATCGCTGTCGCCGTTCGCCGCGGCCACCGCCAGGCACAGCTTCGGCCGCAGGCGGGCACCGCCCGGAAAGACCGCATACCGCACCGCCCGGGCCAGCAACGGCGGGCAGGTACGATCGGTCGCGCGGCCGATCACGGCCGTCAGGACCTGTTCTATTTTAGAGTCTGCATCGTTCATGGCGCCCCCAGCGTCTGCTAATGTCTTATGATTTAGACATCCTAATATGTCAGGTAGAATAGACACTCCGACCGGCGAGGTCAACGTACAATCACGAGGCAGCGAGACACCATGAGCGCGCAACCAACCCAACAGGGCGAGATATCAGCAGCTGGCGACCCGTCGCCGGCGCAGGGACTGGGCTTTGACCGCGCCGTCGGCGCGAACGGCTACGCCTGGTGGTATGTCGATGCACTGAGCGACGACGGTCGCCACGGCCTGACCCTGATCGCGATGATCGGTAGCGTGTTCTCGCCCTATTACGCCCGGGCGAGACGGCGCGGGCTGACCAACCCCGAGGAGCACTGCGCCATCAACGTCGCGCTGTACGGCGCCAACGGCAAACGCTGGGCACTCACCGAGCGCGATGCCGCGGCGGTATCACGGACGCCGGATCGGCTGGTCGTCGGGCCCAGCTCTGCCACCTGGAACGGCCGCTGGCTGGAGATCGCGATCGACGAGATCAGCGTGCCGATGCCGCGCCGGCTGCGCGGCAAGATCCGCGTGTTTCCGGCGACCTTCAGCGACCAGCAGTTCGCGCTCGATCAGGCGGGAAACCATACTTGGTGGCCGATTGCGCCGCGTTCGCGCATCGAGCTGGAGATGCAGCACCCGGCGCTGCGTTGGAAGGGTGACGCCTACCTCGACGCCAACTGGGGCAGCGAGGCACTCGAGGACCGATTCGTGCGCTGGGACTGGTCGCGCGGCATGCTCGACGACGGCCGTTGCGCAGTGCTCTACAACCGCCAGGAACGCGGCCGGCCCACGCAGTCGCTGGGGCTGCTCTTCGATCGCAGCGGATCCATCGATCGTTTCGAGCCCCCGGGGGATATGCGCCTGCCGAAGACCCGGATCTGGCGCATCCCGCGCGCCACCCAGGCGGAGGCCGGATCGAGGCCGCGGATCGGCGATACCCTGGAAGACACCCCGTTCTATGCCCGCTCGATCATCCATACCCGACTGCTGGGTCAACCATTGACCGCGATTCACGAGAGCCTGTCGCTGGGCCGCTTCAGTCGCCCCTGGGTGCAGATGCTGCTGCCGTTTCGGATGCCGAGGGTGACGGGCGGAAGACCGCGGACCTAATCTAAGATCTCACTGTGCCGCCAACCACCACCGCGCAAGCGCTCCGGTGTGTTCGAGTCGGGGACGTCGGTTAGGGGGTACTGCCCTCCGGCGCCAGCGCCCCGGCGTCGTCGACCAGCGACCGCGGCGGATAACCGCGCTCGCGCCGGTCCAGTTCCTCGAACACATCCACGAACCAGGCCGCCCTGCCCCAGAACCCGGTGCGGGCCCGGCGCACGTCTTGTGTCGCCGCGCCGTGCGCCGCTGCGTCGACCAGATAGGCGGTCGCGGCGAGTGGCGGCCGGTCGAGCGCGGCGCGTGGCAGCATGCCCAGCGCGGGCAGGCCCGCCAGGACCCGCAGCTTGCGCCACGGCGAGACGACGGCGCGCTGGGAAACCGAGTCATAACCCCGCCGTGCCA
>JASFJQ010000037.1:0-10213 GCA_050121305.1 Chromatiaceae bacterium | reverse complement strand
GTTGACTTCCTGCCCAAACTGAAGATCGATGTGGTGATCCGGGAGGACCAGGTAGACGCCTGTATCGAGGCCATTACCAGCGCCGCGCGTACCGGCAAGATCGGTGACGGCAAGATCTTCGTCACCAGTGTCGAAAAGGTCGTCAGGATTCGGACCGGCGAACAGGACGAAGACGCCATCTGAGCCTGGTTTGTCTATGCAGTGCGGACCCCGGTAACGAGGGCGTTACCGGGGATTCAGGCATCAGTTCTCGTCGAGATCGAAAAATTCCCATATGCGCAGGCCCAGCGGCTTGCCGCCTTCTTCAAACTCCTGCGGATCGCTGATGAGCGCGCCGCTGTTTTCATTCAGGGCCAGTACTCGGCGGGTATCGCCTGCCAGTTCTTCCATGCCGAGCTCGGTGTAGGCCGTGATCATCAGCTCCAGCGCGTCGCGCAACGCGGGCGTGCGCTCGTAATTCTGCACCACGTATTCCGCGCGGTTGGCCGCGGCGAGAAAGGCGCCGCGACGGATGTAATAACGCGCGACATTGACCTCGTGTCGCGCGAGATTGTTGCGGAGATAGATCATCCGCTGCAGCGAATCCTCTGCGTATTCGCTGTTTGGGAATCGGGTGACGACTTCGCTGAAGTCCTTGAAGGAGTCGAGGGCCGCCCCCGGGTCACGTTGGGATGTGTCCGTGGGCAGGAAACGATCCAGGAAACCCAGGCTGCGGTTGAAATTGATCAGGCCGCGCAGGTAATAGGCATAGGCGGTCGCCGGATGATTCGGGTGCAGCTTGATAAAGCGATCCGCCGCCGCCAGCGCCGATTCGGGCTCCTGGAATCGGTAGTAGGCGTAGGCCACGTTGAGCTGGGCCTGGTGCGCATATTTGCCGAACGGGTAGCGTGATTCGAGGATTTCGTAGTACTTGATCGCCTTCTCATAATTGCCGGCGTCCATCTCTTGGGTCGCCTCGGTGAAGAGTTTCTGCTGGCTCCAGTCGACGGTCTCGTCTGTGTCTCGGAATGCGGCGCAGCCGGACAGGAGCAGGGCGGCAAGCAAAATGGGCCAGGCAGTGCGAAACATGGGCGATAATCCGGGTATTCGATTCATAAAGGTGATTATAACGGGAAGCCCTGTGGTCGATCAGGATCATGAAGAGACGCTGCTGGAGGCGATTGTCGGTCCGACGCTCGCCGGGACGCGCCTGGATCAGGCGCTCGCGAGCCTGTTCGCGGATTATTCCCGCAGCCGGCTGCAGACCTGGGTGCGCGAGGGGCGGGTCAGTGTCAACGGCGAGCAGCGGCGCCCGCGTGACAAGGTCGATCTGCACGACCGCCTGCGACTGCGTGCGGTGATCGAGCATCAGGTGCCCTGTGCGCCGCAGGACATTCCACTCGCCGTGGTGTTCGAGGATCCACATATCCTGGTGATCAACAAGCCGGCCGGCCTGGTGGTGCACCCGGCGGCGGGTAATCCCGACGGCACATTGCAGAATGCGCTGCTATATCGCGATCCCGCACTGAGCGAGTTGCCGCGTGCGGGCATCGTCCACCGACTGGACAAGGATACGACCGGGTTGATGGTGATAGGGCGCACCCAGAAGGCTTACAAGCGGCTGGTCGAGGCGATCGCCGGGCGCCGGGTACATCGCGAGTACCGCGCGCTGGTCGTCGGCAGCATGCCCGCGGGCGGTACCATCGATCTGCCGATCGGACGGCATCCGACCCAGCGCACCCGCATGGCGGTCAATCCGCTCGGCAAACCCTCGGTCACGCATTTCCACGTCCTGGAACGCTTTCGCGGACACACGCTGCTCAAGGTCATGCTGGAGACCGGGCGCACCCATCAGATCCGCGTGCACCTGGCGCATTTGCGTCATCCGGTATTCGGCGATCCCCAGTATGGCGGCCGTCTGCGCCTGCCCGCCGGGGCGTCCGAGGCACTAAAGCAGGTGATGCGCAGCTTCAAGCGCCAGGCCCTGCATGCCAAACGCCTGGCGTTCATGCACCCGATCGAGCACCGCTCGATGCGTTTCGAGTGTGCCCTCCCGGCGGATATGCGCGCGGTCATCGATGCACTCGCCCGTGACGCGAATGTGCATTGGCAGGAGCACGAATACGACGACTTTGCCGGTTTCGAGGACCTGGATGACTATGCCGACGGCCGGGATTGACCTGATCCGGCCCGACTGGCCGGCGCCGGTGCATGTCCAGGCATGCACCACCACCCGGATCGGCGGCGTCAGTCGTGGTCGCTGGCGTGGCCTCAATCTCGGCGATCATGTGGGTGATGAACCCGGCGCGGTGGCGGGCAACCGTGCGCGTCTAACGGAGCGCTTGGCGTTGCCGTGCGAACCACGATGGCTCACGCAGGTACACGGCAACCGGGTGCGGGGGCCTGCCGATGACGATGCCTGCGCGGACGCCTGTTTCGAGGATCGGCCCGGCCAGGTGTGCGTCGTTCTCACCGCAGACTGTCTGCCGGTGCTGTTGTGCGATCGCGCCGGCACCCGGATCGCCGCCGCGCACGCCGGCTGGCGCGGCCTGCTGGCCGGTGTCCTCGAGCGTACTGCGGCGGCCATCGCCGACTCCCCCGGCGATATCCTCGCCTGGCTGGGCCCGGCCATTGGGCCGGGTGCGTTCGAGGTCGGTGACGAGGTGCGCGGTGCATTTGTCGCCGAGGATCCCGCCAGTGCCCCGCATTTCGTGGCCAATGGCTCTGGTCATTGGCTGGCTGACCTTTACGGCCTGGCACGGCTTAGATTCGCGAGGTTGGGAATCGGTCATGTCAGCGGCGGCGAATACTGCACGTTCAGCGATCCGGCGCGATTTTTCTCCTATCGCCGCGATGGCGTTACCGGCAGAATGGCCAGCATGATCTGGCTACAACCCTGAAAGAACAGGAAGTGCCCCAATGACCGATCAATGGTTCATGCTCACCCTCATCGGCGAAGACAAGCCCGGAATCGTCGCGGCCGTTACCAAGACGCTGTACGACATGGGACTGAACCTGGGCGAGACCTCGATGCTCAGGCTGGGTGGTAATTTCACCATTATGATGATGGTATCGGGAGCGCGCGACGAGCCGCAGTTGCGCGGCCAGCTGGAACCGGTGGTCGCGGCGCAAAAGATGCGTCTGCACGTCGATCCCATTCAGGCCCACCTTCATGAGCACCTGGTACCGAATATCCAGGTCACCGTCAGCGGCGCGGATCGGGCCGGTATCGTTGCCCAGGTGACCGCGGTATTGGCCGAGTCCGGCCTCAATATCCTCGATCTGGAGTCGGATGTCGCGGGAACCCGGGACCGGCCGGTCTACATCATGCAGATCGCCGGGGTCGCAGATGTCCCGGTGGAGTCCATCGAGCGTGCCCTGCAGGGGCTGCGCGAGGGCGGCGTCGACGTCAATGTCAGCGCGGTCGAGACCTATATAGGCTGAGTCGCCGCGTGGCCATCCTGGACATACTGACCCTGCCGGACCCGGCCCTCAAGCAGGTATCCGAACCGGTGACCACGTTCGACGATGCCCTGCGCGCCTTCGTCGACGACCTCGAGGAAACGCGCCGCAACGGACCGGCGGCGGTCGGCATCGCAGCGCCCCAGGTCGGCCATTTCAGACGCATCGTCATCATCGACTGCTCTTCCACGCGCAAGCCGGTGCCCAACCATGGGCGACTGGTGCTGGTGAATCCGGAGATCACCCATTGGGAGGGTTACGAGATGGGGCGCGAGGGCTGCCTGTCGGTGCCCGACTACACCGGAAACGTGATCCGTGCGACCCGCATCCATCTGGTCGCAAAAGACGCCGGTGGGCAGTCGCTGGAATTCGACATGGAGGGCTACGAGGCGCGCGCCGTGCAGCACGAGATCGATCATCTCGACGGCATGTTGTTCGTCGATCGCGTGGTCAGTCGGCGTACGGACCTGTTCAAGCGCAAGGTCTATCAGAAAGGCGGTAGCGCAAAGACCCCCTGATCCCGGCCAGCGGGCCCAACGATGCGTCTGCATGGTGCCAGCGTGCGGTCACCAATCCCGTGCGGGCGGCGACGGCGGCACCGGCCGCGTTTGCCGCTGCAGTTCGGGTACGCTGAACGGTGCCCCGGGCTCAAATCGCGTCAGCGGCAGGATCAGTGGCATACGGGCCGGCCGCGCTCTCAGCGGCACGAACCGCAGGACCGCATCCAGAAAGCGATCACCGTTGATATCCGCGAAATCGACGGCGATCAGACGCAGGCTGGGTGCGTCCGGGCCGGTGGTGCAGCGCATGCCCTGTTCATCGACGAATAGATGTCCGCGAAAGATGCCGTCGGTGAGTTCGCATTCGCACTCGTCCCCGTCGTCGCCGTCCGGCAGCGATTGGGCCAATGGGAAATGGTGTAATAGTCCGGAGGCATCGGTCGCCATCGGGTCGCAGACGGTCCCGCCCGCATCCGCTGCGTCGCGCGCACAGCGCCTGTCGATTGGCAGATCGCTGAGGCGGGCGTTCATGAAGTCATAGTCTGAGACATAGTCCTGCAGCGCCTGTCGCGGGTGGCGATACAAAAAATCATGGAAACGGCAGTCGCCCTCGACCTTGTGCCACAACCGGCGATCGATGATCCGTCCGCGGTAGGCGGTACCCTCCTCGAGTGCGCGCACCACTGCATCACAGTCGTCCGGTATCATGAACGAACGCTTCTCATCGCGCGCTACGGCCAATTCGACGCTGTAGTGCGTGACCTTCCTGCCACTCGATGGCTCGGCAAAAAAGGCGTCATGCCCTTCCTCCGCGACCACCTGCGCTGGCGCGATCAGCAGCGCGGCGATCCCGTATACCAGCCCGATAATCAGCGACGCGGTGACGCCGCATGACCTCAAGTAGCGAGTCACTGAGACATCGCGATTGAGAGACCTGAAGAAACGACGGTTCATTTCTTTTCCTCCCTCTCTTGTAGTGCACCCCCCTGGCCTTTCACGCGCACGATGAAGTCGACCCAGCGACAGCTAACGTCGCGCGCAAGATTGAGAAAAAGCCTGGAGGCGATGAATGGATGTAGCAGATTGACGTTTGCGATCCCCTCACGTGTCATGGCCATCAACGTAGTGTCACGCAGCGCCACGGCATTCGTTTGACGTGGTTCGTCCGCGAGCAGCGCGACATCACCGAAGACCTGGCCGGTGGCGAAGGTGTCGACCACTGGATCTTTACCCTGTCCCCCCCGTTGCGGGACGGTGATCTCGACAGCGCCTTTCATCACCAGGTACAGCGCGTTGCTCTCGTCATTCTGGCGATACACATATTCACCGGCCTTGAACTCTAGCAGGGTGCTGGAAAGCACGAATCGTCGGATCTGCCACGGCCGCATGCCTCGGAAAAGCGGACTGCTGGGGATGAGCTGCCGGCGCGCATGCGGGGACAGGAGGTCCCATAGCGTGACCAGGCGCAACGCGGAGATTGCCAACGGTGTTATTACGAAATCGGCCAGCAAGGCCATGCTTATAACCAGTGCGCTCAACAGCCCGAACTGCGCGACTGGGGAAAAGTCGGATTGCGCAAACACCAAGAAGCCCACAATCAGCGCGATCGACGTCGACATCACCGGCAGCGCCTCCTCGTAGATCGTGTTCTGCATGGCCAGGGTCTGGCTCTTGGAGGTGCGCAGCTCCTGATTGTAGCGCAGCATGAAGTGCAGGGTATCGTCGACGGCGATACCGATGGCGATCGCCGCCGCCATGGTCGTGCCGATGTTCAGCGGGATGCCGGCATAGCCCATCACGCCAAACAGAATGATGACTGGGAAAATATTCGGCAGTGCGGCGAGCAGGCCGACACGGAGATCGGTGAACAGGAAGGCGACGATGAGGATAAAGAAGCTCAGGATCAGCAGCACGGATTGGAGCTGGCCATTGATCATGCTAGCGGTCGCCGCCAGGGTCAGCATGGAATCGCCCGTTATTGTGGCCCTGAGTCCAGCGTCGAGATTCTCATCCAGAAAGTCCCGCACCCTTTGCGACATATCCTTGAGTGTCTCTGTCGCGGCGATGTCGTGGCGCACCAGGATGCGCGTCTTGCTGTAGTCTTCGGTCACGTAGGGGCTCACCCGATCATGATCGAGAAAGATCATCAGCTCGGCGATTTCGTCATTGCTCGCCGGCATGCCGGCATCGTCGGTCTCCAGGAAGGCGTTGTTGAGCAACGTCAGATAGTCGGCGAAGGACGTGACCGACAGCGAGTCGTCCATCGACTGGATATAGCGCTGCACCTTTACGACCTCGTCCAGATAGCGGGCGTGCAGAAAGGTGTCTTCGATGCCGGACTCGATGACGATGGATGCCGACTCCAGGCCGGCAAACCGCTGGTTCAGGCGGTCGATGTTCTGCGCCAGCTGAGAGTCTTTGCCGAGGCTGTCGGTAGGATTGTGGTCGATACTGATGCGTGGGATCCCTGTGGCGGCCACAGCGGCGAACAGCGTCAAAATCGCGAATGCATATCCGCGGTGGGACGAGAGAAAGTCCCAGTAGCCCACGGCCCATCTGAACGCCTTTTGCTCGAAGAGCCTGGATCTGCCGTCGAGCTGCCAATGGCCGGTCAGCGCGAGGGCCGCCGGAATGAAGATGATGGTGACAATGAAGTTGAATAACAGGCCGGTGGAAGCGACCAGGCCGAACTGGCTGAGCACCTCGATGCCGCTCAGCCCAACCGACAGAAAGCCTGCGTAGGTGGTGATGAAGGTCAACAGGACCGTGCGACCCATCTTGCGGGCCATATGGCGCAGCGCCGCCGCGGCGCTGTCGCCGCACCGCTGCGAGCGTCTGAACTCTGCCAGGAGGTGGATGTCCTCGGTCGAACCGACCACGATGATCAGGATCGGTATGGTGGAGGTGACGACGTTGATGGGGATGCCCAACCAGCCCATCAGGCCAAAGGTCCAGAGGATACTGACCCCCGCGGTGATCAACGGCGTCAGGATGTCGATCAGCTGACGCAACAACAGGAACAGCGCGATCAACAGCGCGCCCACGGCCAGTGGCATCAGGGTCTTCTGCTCCGCCATTATCCGCTCGGCGATCTCGTTGCGCACTTGGGCGAAACCGATTGGATAGGCACGCTGGTAGGTGGTTTGCAGCGGTTGGATGACGCGCGCGACGGCGCTGCTGATCTGGTCGTCCCGGTCGGCCCCGGCGCTGTCTTTGAGCACAATAGCGACGGCCATCGCCTGGCCGCTTGGCGAGACCAGAAGGTTACGGATCAGGGGATTCTTTAGCGCCTGTTCCATCAGTTCTGCGGCGGCGTCCGGCGTCTCCGGCAGAGTCGCCAGATAGGGGGCCTTGTCCAGGTAGCCTTCGACGCTCTTGACGTGGGGGGCACTGAACAGGCTCTCGACGCGGTCGACGAAAGGCAGTGCCTCGAGCACCTGCACGACGTCTTGCAAGACGCTCAGTTTGTCGGCGTCCAGTGGTTCGGGATCCTCCAGCACCAGGAGGACGATTTGGTCTTCGCCAAAAATCTCCCTGACCTGCTCGTAATAGGCCCTTTGCGGGTCGTCCATGACCAGCATCTCGTCGGCGGATACGCGCACCTGCAGCTTGCCGAGCTGGGTCGCCGCGAGCAGCGAAATGAACAGTAACAGCGACAGCCAGATCCAAGGCTGTCGGGAAAACATCAGTAGTAGGTGCTGCATTCAGCCAGGATCCTTGTGCCGAGCGGACCGGGTTTCGGCGCTCAGCGCGTCGACCCCGAGGCCCTTGATTTCTCCAATGACCACCCCATATGAGGCGTAACCACAAAATTTACCGGAGTTTACTCCTATGCGGATGGATCGACTGACTAGCAAATTCCAGATGGCGCTCGCAGATGCCCAGAGCCTCGCGGTTGGGCGGGACCACCAGTTTATCGAGCCTGCCCACCTGCTGACCGCGCTGCTCGATCAGGAAGGCGGATCGGTGCGCCATCTGCTCACCCAAGCGGACGTGAACGTGAATCAGTTGCGTTCGGCCCTGGGCGAAGCGCTCGATCGCCTGCCCTCGGTACAGGGCGCGGCCGGCGATCTGCATATCTCCAACGAACTCAATCGTCTGTTGAATCAGACCGATAAACTGGCGCAGCAGCGCAAGGACCAATACATCTCCTCCGAGCTCTTCGTCCTCGCCGCCGCCGAAGATCAGGGTGCTGTCGGCGATCTCATGCGCAAGGCGGGCGCCAGCAAGGGCGCCCTCGAGAAGGCCGTCGAACAGATGCGCGGCGGCCAGTCGGTCGACGATCCGAATGCCGAGGAGCAGCGCCAGGCGCTGCAAAAATACACCATCGACCTTACCGAGCGCGCCGAGCAGGGCAAGCTCGACCCGGTGATCGGCCGGGACGATGAGATTCGCCGCTCTGTTCAGGTACTGCAGCGCCGCACCAAGAATAACCCCGTATTGATCGGTGAACCGGGCGTCGGCAAGACCGCGATCGTGGAGGGACTCGCTCAGCGGATCATCAATGGCGAAGTGCCCGAAGGCCTGAAGAACAAGCGCCTGCTCTCGCTCGATATGGGGGCATTGATCGCCGGCGCCAAGTTCCGCGGCGAGTTCGAGGAGCGGCTGAAGGCGGTGCTCAATGATCTCGCCAAACAAGAGGGCCAGATCATCCTGTTCATCGACGAGATCCACACCATGGTCGGCGCCGGCAAGGCCGAGGGCGCCATGGATGCCGGCAACATGCTCAAGCCGGCGCTGGCGCGCGGCGAGCTGCACTGCATCGGGGCCACCACTCTCGATGAATACCGTAAGTACATCGAGAAGGACGCCGCGCTCGAGCGGCGTTTCCAGAAGGTCCTGGTGCAGGAACCCACGGTCGAGGACACGATCGCGATCCTGCGTGGACTGAAGGAACGCTACGAGGTGCACCACGGGGTCGAGATTACCGACCCCGCGATCGTCGCTGCGGCAACGCTGTCGCACCGCTACATCACCGATCGTCAATTGCCGGACAAGGCCATCGACCTGATCGACGAGGCAGGTTCGCAGATCCGCATGGAGATCGACTCCATGCCGGAAGAGATGGACCGCATGGATCGTCGCCTGGTCCAGCTGAAGATTGAGCGCGAGGCGCTGAAGAAGGAGTCCGATGAGGCCTCCAAGAAGCGCCTGGCTGCACTGGAGGCAGAGATCGCCGAGCTGGAGCGCGAATTCGCCGACCTCGAGGAGGTCTGGAAGTCTGAAAAGGCCGCGGTGCAGGGCACTACGCATATCAAAGAGGCGCTGGAGCAGGCGCGCCAAGAATTCGAGACCGCCCGCCGCGCCGGTGATCTGCAGCGCATGTCAGAGCTGCAGTATGGGCGCATCCCAGAGTTGGAGCGTCAGCTCGCATCGGCCAGCCAGGCCGAGCTGAAGGAGACCCAGCTGCTGCGCAACAAGGTCAGCGACGAGGAAGTCGCCGGCATCGTGTCCAAATGGACCGGCATCCCGGTGTCCAAGATGCTCGAGGGCGAAAAGGAAAAGCTGTTGCGCATGGAACAGGAGATCGCCCGGCGCGTGGTCGGCCAGACAGAGGCAGTTGCTGCGGTCTCCAACGCGATTCGCCGTTCGCGTGCCGGCCTGGCCGACCCGAACCGGCCAAACGGCTCCTTCCTGTTCCTCGGTCCGACCGGGGTCGGAAAGACCGAGCTTTGCAAGGCCTTGGCCCAGTTCCTGTTCGATACCGAAGAGGCGATGGTACGCATCGACATGTCGGAGTTCATGGAAAAGCATTCGGTCGCCCGCCTGATCGGCGCGCCACCCGGCTATGTCGGCTACGAGGAGGGCGGCTATCTGACCGAGGCGGTGCGTCGCCGGCCGTATAGCGTGATCCTGATGGACGAGGTCGAGAAGGCCCATCCGGATGTCTTCAATGTGCTACTGCAGGTGCTCGATGATGGTCGTCTCACCGATGGTCAGGGCCGCACGGTCGATTTTCGTAACACCGTGATCGTAATGACCTCGAATCTCGGCTCGGACTTGATCCAGACCCTGTCCGGCGAGGAACGCTACGAGCAGATGAAGGCCGCGGTGATGGAGGTAGTCGGTCAGCACTTCCGGCCCGAGTTCATCAACCGTGTCGATGAGGCCGTGGTCTTCCACCCGCTGGGCCGCGAACAGATTCGTGCGATCACCGAGATCCAGATCGGTTATCTGCACAAGCGCCTGGCCGAACGCGACATGGGGCTCGAGGTCAGCCGCGGCGCACTGGATCGCCTCGGCGAGGCCGGTTTCGATCCGGTATACGGGGC